>JAHZKP010000154.1 GCA_022600345.1 Alphaproteobacteria bacterium
TGGAAGGGCCATCGCTCAACGGATAAAAGGTACTCTGGGGATAACAGGCTGATGACGCCCAAGAGTCCATATCGACGGCGTCGTTTGGCACCTCGATGTCGGCTCATCTCATCCTGGGGCTGGAGCAGGTCCCAAGGGTATGGCTGTTCGCCATTTAAAGAGGTACGTGAGCTGGGTTCAGAACGTCGCGAGACAGTTCGGTCCCTATCTGCCGTAGGTGTAGGAGAATTGAGAGGATCTGTCCCTAGTACGAGAGGACCGGGATGGACGTACCTCTGGTGGACCTGTTGTCGCGCCAGCGGCATAGCAGGGTAGCTATGTACGGACGGGATAACCGCTGAAAGCATCTAAGCGGGAAACCCACCTCAAAACGAGTTCTCCCTGAGAGCCGTGGAAGACCACCACGTTGATAGGTCGGGTGTGGAAGTGCAGCAATGCATGGAGCTTACCGATACTAATAGCTCGATCGGCTTGATTACTCTCATTAAGCAATGCCCATTCGACGGCGGCTTGTCCGCCTCGAATGGAAGCTAAGGTCTCAACACCGGCTTGCCGAGTGTTGAACCAGCTCAGAAACAGACCAGAATGAAAATCTTATGACTCAGAGCATGGGTCTCGCTTTTCCCTTCCGGCCATAGGCCGGGAAGCAAGGCGACCCGCCGCAGTCCAACACCGGCTTGCCCAGTGTTGGATAAACGTTGCGGCGCCCATGCGGAGGTGCCCGGTCGCGTAGCGGCCGGATCAGCACCGTGAGCCAAAAAACACTTCACAGCTCCGTTGACCTGGTGGTTATGGCGGGGTGGCTGCACCCGATCCCATTCCGAACTCGGCCGTGAAACGCCCCAGCGCCGATGGTACTTCGTCTCAAGACGCGGGAGAGTAGGTCGTCGCCAGGTCTACAGAGCTGTGAAGCGCAAACAAAGATCTTTACGTCCTCTTCGCTTTTCACCCAACACCGGACTGCCGGGTGTTGGCCGATGTATAGATACGAAAACGCCCGTGACCTTAGTTGGTCGCGGGCGTTTTTTCGTCTATTCAGAGGATGTTGCGGGTAGTCCTAGTGCTGTGAGCCCAGTCTTGTTCCCTCAACTCTCCATGAAAATCTCTTTGACCTTTCCGGAGACGTCGAATCGAACACAGATGAGATAGTTGGTGATGCCTTCTGGAAGCGTGAAGTCAAACGTATCGAACGCATTCTCGTGTTCGTTGCTCCAACATGACTTAAGCTCCAGGATATCTAGGACATGGCGTGGTTCGGGAATTGCCGTCTTGAGATGGGTCACCCAATAACTCTCTTCGATCTCGTCGAGATGATGCGAAACAAACAAGGTCACCCCGTATTCATCATCTGTTGCGCCAAAGGCATGCTTGATGGCGTCCAACGCAGCCTTCTCTCGCCTCTTAAGTTCGTCGTCGTTCGCAACTGGGTGGTTCATAGATATTTACTCAATTTTCAGGTGAGCACGCTCAACGACTTCCACCGTAGCTATCAGCACTTCGCCTAATGCAACGTCAGAGCCTTTCGTTCGAATACCAGAAAAGTTTTTCACCACTACCCCACCAACCCCTCAGCCTCCGACCGCAGCCGAATCGCTTCGCTGGCCCTATCCAACTCTACATCCACCTTGCGCACGATATCGCCCTTGGCAACTGGCCGCGCAACCTTCACACCGTGCGCCAAACCGATCGGCAACGCTTCGGCTGACAAACTCATCCTGGCCGGCATGGCCTTTCCCCACACGGTATACCCGCCTTCGCCGTCAAGCATCTCACCAGCCGCCAGATCCCGCTTGGCAATCGTCACGGCATCGCCCCGGAACACGCGTGCTGAACCAGTCGGCTCCCCACGTAGCGCTGCATTGAGAACTGAAATGCCAAGCTCCATTCCTATCAAATGGAACGGCTTATACATCGATGCGTACTGTCCGGTTTTATCGGTCTTCAATCCGTACTGCTTGAAACACGCCGCCGCATACTCACTCCGCGCTTTGAGGACGACATAAACGCCCCAGCGCAGATCGCCCTCAACTTCGCTTCCGTCTCGATTCAAGGATGACACAACCTCAACATATCCATCGCCCGGCAGGACGCCGCCAATATCTTGCGGCCTCAAAACTTCCGCCAATTCGTCAACACCGCATGGCGGAAACGCCAACCCGTCATCGGGAACCGCCAAATCGCAGGCATTGGAAATCGCACACATCTCAATCGCCGACTTGGTGCCATCGAGGAAAGAGTTGAACATCTGCGGATTCATTCCGGCCGCCACGGCTTCCTCAGGCGTCATGCCATAGTGCTGCCAGACATCATCCGGCGTTACATCATGAAAGGCCGGCAGATACTTCGTCCCCTTGCCCGCAGCCGCAACTTCAAATCCACATGCGCGTGCCCAATCCACCAACTCAGCAACGAGCGCCGGCTGATCGCCATAAGCCATGGAGTAGACGACGCCCGCCGAGCGTGCCCGTTTCGCAAGCGCGGGTCCCGCCAGAACATCAGCCTCGACGTTGACCATAATGATGTGGCGGCCCTCTTCGATGGCCGCCAGGGCATGGCTAATACCAGCCGCCGGATTGCCGGTTGCCTCGATTACGACGTCAATGTCGTCGCGTTTGCACAGCTCGCAGCCGTCTTCGATAAATGTCGTGGAATCAATGAGTTCTTCAGCCCACCCGACAGCCCGGCATGAAGCCTTCGCCCGCTGCGGGGCGAGATCGGCAATCGCCGTGACGGCCAACCCCGGCACGAACGGAACCTGCGCCAGAAACATCGAACCGAATTTCCCAGCCCCGATAAGCCCGACCCGGACCGGACCGGATTGATCGACACGAGCGTTGAGGAGAGAAATCAAATTCATCAGTGGATTTCCAAGGCCGTCCGGTCAGCTACTCAATTGTTGGTAGGGCCCAACAAGCCACCTATTCTTGCTGCTTCGTTGCCCGTGAGCCCGAAGGCTTGTAGTCCGCCGTCCACATTGCCATTGTCGCGGTTCCCGTAAATTTCCGGTAATCCATCTGGCCAGCCTGGCGTTCGAATACCAGCGGTTTGATTTTGGCTGCCGGTAAGAAGTCCACACCACCCGCAGATGCCGTCTGCAATGTCATCTCGAAATTATAGTGGCCCGGTTCCAGGTCCAGGATCCGCGCAACGCTCTCGCCTTGTCGCGGAAAGAACTGCACAGCCTGCGAAAACGACTCCCGCCCCGACAACGCAACCGGTGCGAACGGCTTGACGGGCTGAATGCCCCACGGGCCCAGTTGGGCGGCGTGAAACATTTTGGTATCGCCGTTGCGCTTGTTCGTCACCTTCAGGTCAATCGATAGGATTGTACCCGTGCGCGCCCCGTCGTTGGCCAGCGTTACAGGTATGATGAACACTTCAAACGGGCTGTCGGGCCGGTCGGGGTCGGTGTAGTCGATGCGCGGGGGCACATAGATCGCAAGTTCCGGCGCACGCATGACCGATTCATAAAAGGTGTAGGCCGAAAACAGCAATGCGACTGCGGAAATCACGGTCGCGAGCAACCCGCTGGACCCCGAGTTCCGCCCCAGGGCTTCGTCCATTGCATCCTCGCGCGCCTTGTCGGCCGTTCGTCTGCCACCTGGCCACATGCTGATCCCCCTCAAATTTGTTGTTACGTGTCCAATCGGGCCTGTTCGCCTTTGGTGGCCTTGCATTAGAAAGCCTTTTTCAGGCGAACAGGTCAATCCGATGGCGAACCGCGGTTTGACACTTGGCCTCCCTTGACTCCGCCAGCCGCCGCTGGCTTATCCACAAGGGTGGCGCATGGGGAAGTGCAGGCGGGTAGGGCTCGATCGGAATGCACGCATTCAGCAGGGAATGGTGGCTGGGCATTGTTACGGGCACGTTGTTGATCGTGACCTTTGTCGGCCCGCGCACAACAACCGCCATCATGTTGATCGTGCTGCTGGCAGCCCTTGCCGAGCGCGTGGTCAGACCCTCGCTTTCCCGCCGGCCCGAATTCACGAACAGCCTGGTATTGTCCATTGCAGCCTTCGCCGCTTGGGCGCTGGTATCGGCGATTTGGTCGCCGGCCCCGTGGAACAGCCTTCTAAAACCAGTGTTCTTGATGTTGGCGGCAACAGGCGTCTGCTTTGCCATTCGCAGCGTCTCCGTTGCCTCAAAAGCCGAGGCCCATTACCTGGGGGAAGGCGCGCTGACAGCCTTGATAATCGGATATCTGCTCGTAGCAATCGAAATCCTCTCAGACCAAATCATCACGCGCACCATTCTGACGGCTTTCCCTGACCTTTATGCCAACATCCAAAAGCATGTCACAGTTGCCGCTGACGGCACAGTGGAGCGCGTCACGGTCGCCAATTTGAACCGCCGCATGGCGTTTTTGGTCTGGCTGTTCTGGCCGATGACTTTGTTATTGCTGAACGACCCCAGCAAGATCCGACGATGGGTCGCGATCGCCGCTCTGGGTTTTGGGGCATCGGTCATAATTATATTTGGATCGCATCAGTCATCCCAGATTGCCTTGGCTGGCGGCATCGTGGTGTTTGGCATTGCCTGGTTGAGCCAACGGGCGACGCGGGTCGCCATCGTCGGGATGTGGTGCGCTGCCGTCCTGCTTGCCGTACCGATGGCTTTGCTGATCTTCCAAACAGATCTGCATAAGGCAGATTGGCTATTCAAGTCTGCCCGTCACCGCGTCGTGATTTGGGGGACGGCAGCCGAGGAAGTGATGACCTCTCCACTGATCGGCGTGGGCGCTGATGCAACAAAAAAAGCAATGAAGAAAAGCGCGCCCGAGCGACGGCGCAACCGGCATAAGAAGCGGGATCTAGGGCAGTTTGAGTCCGGCTATGCCAACCACGCCCACAACGTTTATTTGCAGGTCTGGTACGAGTTGGGCGCCCTGGGCGCGCTCCTCTTTCTGGCCATCGGACTGATGGCTCTGCGCATCATCTCCGGGTTGACCGAAAGCTTGCGGCCTGCGGCGCTGGCGATGTTCGCAACAACATCGCTGCTGATCGCGTTCAGCTACTCGATCTGGCAGACCTGGTTCATATCTGCATTCGGGCTGTCACTCGTGATCTTCGCGATTGCTGCAAGAAAGCGGCACTTCCGAATTGCCGACGAGGCTTCCAATCAGGGGCGTTCGGCTTAGAGCCTGTCTGAGTTGGAGTCTTGACGAACGCTAAGCGAGTTCCTCGACGCCCAGCCCCTGCGTCTTTGAATAGCGCGACCCCCACGGAAAGCCTTCCGGGAAGACTTCCACGATGCGCTCGCAGTCAGCCTGGCTCAATCGCAGCGATGCGCCCTTGATGCTCGCTTCCAGGTTTTCCGGCGAGCGCGTGCCCGGGATAGCGACGATGTGACGGCCCTGCGCCAGGATATAGGCGATGGAAACGCTGGCCGGATCGTGACCCATATCCTGGCAAAGATCGCGAAAACGCACGGCTGCTTCCAGGTTCCTGGAGAGATTTTCCAGCGAAAAGCGGGGGTTTTTTCTTCGAAAATCGCGCGGCGTCATTGAATCGACGTCAGGTGGCGTGGCGGTCAGTAGTCCCCGCGACAGCGGCGCAAAAGCAACGAATCCAATGCCAAGTTCCTCGGTGGTATCGAGAATTTCGCGCTCCGGCAGTCTGGTGCACAACGAATATTCGCTCTGCACCGCCGTGATCCGGTCTTCGCGATGCGCCCGCCGCAGCGTTTGGGCGCTGACTTCGCTGAGGCCGATTGCACCAATTTTGCCAGCCCGCTTCAACCGGCCAAGCGCCCCGACGACTTCCTCGATGGGCCGTTGCGGGTCGAGGCGGTGAATGTAGTAAATGTCGATCCGGTCAACGCCAAGCCGTCGCAGCGAATTATCGATTGCGGTTGCCAGGTAACCTGGCGAGTTGTCGATGAACCGCTCTCCCGTCGCGCGCATGTAGCGGATACCGCCCTTGCTGGCGATGCTGACGCGCAGGCGTCTTTGCTTGAGGAATCGTCCGAGAATCTCCTCAGATATTCCCATTCCGTAGATGTCGGCGGTATCGAAATGCGTGACGCCAAGATCAACTGCCCGTTCGAGCAGCCGCATGGCTTCCTCTTCCGTCGTTGGTCCATAAGCACCCGCAATGCTCATGCAGCCAAGACTGACCGAGGATACGCGAGGCCCCAGAGTGCCGAGCCGTCGCTCTTCCATGGGCAATATCCTGTTCTCGAATTCTTCTGTCCGGCAAACTGGTGCGGCCAGGCAAATAACCGAAGCGCATATGTCAGTTGGCCATCGACCATGCTGCTGGGCTTCTTGCGTAATGGCAAGACATTTTATAAGCGGCCCATAATATCGATCATGTAATTGGACGGTGTTCGATTGCCACCGACTGAATTGGCACAACAGTTTTCGGGGAAATTTGAGCGCGTTCGGAGGAGTCGCGTTTCATTCCAAAGCGTCCGTGGAAAGTCGAGATTGATGAAATATTTTTCTACACCAAATCGCCTTCAATCGCTTTTCACGTTACGGACGTGAACTGAGTTCATTCATGTTATCGAGGCGCTGTCGAAACCTTACAGCTAGGCAGCCTTTCTCACAGGGGGCACGGTCGTGCCTATCCCCTTTGTTCCGGACCGTAATTCCCGCCATTGGGCAGTGACTGCTGCCGCGAAGCGTCACCCAAAATCACCACTCCCACCTCCGTCATCCCGTTGAAGAACGGGATCCATGCAAGCTTCAAGGAACCGCTATCAGCCCTCCTTGACGACATCCGTACCGGCTTCTCTTTTCAACCTGCGCGGAAATGCAAAACCCGCCTGCATTCCCGCACCTTGCGTGGATGGCCGACTGCTCGGCCATGACGTTGCGGGGATGCGAGGCTTTGGCGGCTTCGATAAACGAGCCGCCCGAGCTACCCGAGCCACCTACAGCGAACTCCGCCGCCGCTCGATTGATTGCATTGTTGGCCGGCAGTAGGGCGGTCCACTCCGCTTTGCGGCCGATAACGTCGCTCCCCCCACCTCCGTCATCCCGTTGAAGAACGGGATCCATGCAAGCTTCAAGGAACCGCTATCAGCCCTCCTTGACGACATCCGTACCGGCTTCTCTTTTCAACCTGCACGGAGATGCAAAACCCGCCTGTATTCACGCACCTTGCGTGGATGGCCGACTGCTCGGCCATGACGTTGCGGGGATGGGAGGCTTTGCCGGCTTCGATAAACGAGCCGCCCGAGCCACCTGCAGCGAAGTCGACCGCCGCTCGATTGATTGCATTGTTGGCCGGCAGTAGGGCGGTCCACTCCGCTTTGCGGCCGATAACGTCGCTCCCCCCACCTCCGTCATCCCGTTGAA
>JAHZKP010000155.1 GCA_022600345.1 Alphaproteobacteria bacterium
ACGCGCGACATGACCACCGAGCGCTGACGTCCGGCAGCGTTCGATGGCGCTCATCACCTTCAACTGATCGAAGCTCACGTGCCCGTGGTTGGCATCACGCCAACCGGGACCGTGATCGCGGAAGATGTCCGCGACCTCCAGAGCTGGGCGGGACATGATCCGCGCCGGCTACTTTGGTGGCTCGTCTTTCTTACTCTTGAGCTTGTTGTTCGACGTCAACCGATCCAGCGGGCTTGTCACCGTGCGCAGCGTGCTTGTCGCGACATGAGCGTAGCGCGCCGTCGTGTCGAGCTTGGCGTGGCCGAGCAGGACCTGGATCACCCGCACATCGGTGTGGTTCTCCAACAGATGCGTCGCGAACGAATGGTGAAGCGTATGCGGGCTCAACCAGGAGCCGAGTCCGGCAGCATCGGCAGCCCTGTGGCAGGCGCGATTGAGTTGCCGCGTCGTTATCGGCAGGAGCGGGTCGCGCCCTGGAAACAGCCAGCCCGGCGAGCGGCACTGAAGCCACCATGCGCGCAGCAACTCCAAGAGCTGCGGCGACAGCATCGCGTGGCGATCCTTGCGGCCCTTACCCATCTCTACTCGGATCAGCATGCGCTTTGAATCGATGTCGCTAACGCGCAGCATGACAACCTCGCCGCCGCGAAGTCCGGCACCATAGGCGACGCTCAACGCCGCTTTGTACTTGAGCCCCGGCCCTGGTGTAGCTTCGAGCAGGTGGCCAACGTCTTCAGGCGAAAGCACACGCGGCAGCTTCCTGGGATAGTGCGTGCGGGCCAGTTGGTTGGCGAGGTCCGGTCGGCCCGCGTCGCGATCTCTGCTATGATTCCCTCGTCGTAGATCCCCTTTTCTCCTGGGTTCCGGTCGGCCCGCGTCGCGATCTCTGCTATGATTTTGCCCGGCAACACCAGCGGGATGCAAGCGTTCCGGTCGGCCCGTGTCGCGATCTCTGCTATGATGCGTCCGATCCGCGCGCTGTCTGCTACGCGGTTCCGGTCGGCCCGCGTCGCGATCTCTGCTATGATTATGCGTTCGCCAACCCGGCTCTCATCAGCGTTCCGGTCGGCCCGCGTCGCGATCTCTGCTATGATCAAATCCAGAACCGCAGCAACCTCAGCGCGGTTCCGGTCGGCCCGCGTCGCGATCTCTGCTATGATCACACGTTCGGTTATCGCGCCTTCATTCTCGTTCCGGTCGGCCCGCGTCGCGATCTCTGCTATGATCCGTTATAGCGGGGTTCCTTGTACCCTGTAGTTCCGGTCGGCCCGCGTCGCGATCTCTGCTATGATCCGCCAATCTTGCTGCCATCGAACTTGCCGGTTCCGGTCGGCCCGCGTCGCGATCTCTGCTATGATGTGTCATCGTATAAGGGTGGGCTCCTAGATGTTCCGGTCGGCCCGCGTCGCGATCTCTGCTATGATCACTTAAAGCGCGAGACCTTCCGCGCGTGTGTTCCGGTCGGCCCGCGTCGCGATCTCTGCTATGATAGGCTCTCTGCAACCCATTGGTTGCGGAGAGCTTTTTTATGATTCGCGCGGAAAAAAATGGCGTTTCGGCGATGTTGTCGGGAGCTCGTCATGCCGTTTTCCTGAGACCGGTCTCAAAATAATTGGAGTTGGTCCGGCTGCCTTGAGCGCTTGACCAAAGTGCTACCGCGGTAGGTCTTGATCATACCGTATTGCTTGTCAGTGATGAACAGAATGTCCACCTTGCCGCCTACAGGGATTTTACCGCCAATTCGCTGAGCGATCGCTTCGGCCTGTTCTTTGCTGCTGGCATGCCGGATATAGCATGAAAGCTGCATCATCATGAAGCCCTCGTCGAGCAGCAGGTTTCGGAAACCCGTTGCCTCCTTGCGTTCCGCCTTGGTCAGGACCGGGAGGTCAAACATCGCCATCATCCACATCGATTGATATCCTGAACGTGCCTTATATCTCGGAGGCATCTCCTGCTCCAATCGCCAGCCTGGCGGCGGCGTCTTCATGCAATGGCAAAGGCGAGAGCGGGAACATCAGGTCGCGGCGTTCGCCCAGGTAGACCTGTGCCAGCGACTGGGCACACCGAACGAGTACGGTCGACAGGGTCGAAACGCCTGCGTCTGTTTCGTAATCGGAGTGGAGCACGGCTGCGAGGCGCCGCTTGATTGCAGGAGTCAGTTCGATAACGTCCTCGTCGCGCAGCTCCTTTACGATAACGTCGACAGCGGGACGGAACGGCTCCATGAGATCGTCGGCGAGCCTCAGGCTGTTGCCCGCGCTCTTGTGGTGGAGACTGAGAGAGGGATGCAGCCCCGCCGCCACGATAGCGCGGGCGGTCGATGCCCTGAGAACCGTATAGCCGTAGTTGAGAAAGACGTTTGTCCCGTCAGCGGAGCGGTCGCGACGGAAATCCGAGCCAAAGAGCGCCGGCCAGTACTTTTGGGCGGCTTGCGCTTCGATGTTGTCGGGGTCACCGGAGCGAACCCTCCGGGCAAGCGTTTCAAGGACCAGCGGCGAGCCTGAAAACTCGGCCAGTGCGGCTGCCTGCGATCGGACCTTTGCCTTGACGATCTGTGCCCACACGCGTTTGGCGGTTGGTCGGGCGGCTGCCGCCTGGGCCTCGAAACGCGTACCTTGGGCATAGTGTCCGCTGAGTGGCAACAGGACGGCTGCCGGCTCGAAACGCGGCGAGCATATGACGAGCGGTGCCCCGTGCTCGGCCAGCGCGGCGATTAATTGGTTGGAGTAGGTGAGCGCGGGCGTCGAGGCTATCACGGCCTCAATGTCATCTAAAGGGACGTCGCCGACATGTCCGTCAGCGTTGTCGACCCGCAGAAGCCCCCGGTAGAGCGACAGGCGCTGACCAGGATTTGAGATTTCGACGATTTGCCCGAGCATGAGTGCCTCCGTTTGACGAAGGTAGCGCCAATGCACGCGTATATGAATCTCGGGTCGCGGAAGCGTTAATGTTCAATCTATGTTCGAATTTTTCGCAAGAACCTTCCCAAGTATGTCGACGTGAACGAGACGAGCGTTGTTTTTGCGCAAAACTTCAAAACTTCGGAACATCCAATTGAATTCGCCGGCCGTTTTGCGTTTATCGAGTTGTCCGCCTTCGAAGTGTTCAGCAAGCCTTAGGCGTTTACTACTAATCTCAAGTCGGTGTACTGACATCAGCTTTCGTTTGCCGTTGTGATCGAGCTCGATAACATCGCCCTTGTGAACGCGCATGACGAGTTTTCCGCCCATTTTCTCCCGTTCCCAGACTGGTCGCCAGCCCTTCTGGTTGACCTCGAAGAGGGTGGCGGCGAACCCTTTCCACTTCCCATCGCGCATCTGCACGATGTCGATGTGATGGTTTTCGCCAGGGATTAGCGCCTTGTAGACCGCACCGGTTGTCCTGTTCGCGACCGGTATGAAGTCATTCAGGACCTTGCCAATGCGCACACGGCGCACGCCCTGCTCGCGACCGTGGACACCTTGTGTCTGGGAAAAGTCCTCTAGCGCGGCCTTGAAGTCCTTTTCGTTGTCCTTGCTCACCTTACCCTTGTCGTCGCGGTATGGTGCGACGATGGCCTGCAGCTCGGCGCGCAGGACGCGATCACGGATGCTGTCGACCTCTTTGGCTGACAAATTTGTTAGCGGCTTGCGCGTCACGAGATTTCCGATTTCGCCGGCCTCGGCAGAGCCGCGCACGAAACCGTAGGCCGTTTCTTCGTGCAGGGCACCGCCTTTGCCATGATCGGGCTTGCGGGAGACAATGACCTGCCGGATCAGCTTCTTGGCGGTCTCGGCGTATTCTGGGAACGGTTCTTCAGGGGCTGCATCGGTGATGCGCCAATCGCGGCCTTCGCCTTCGAACTGGCCCGCGCGTCGCGACACCTCGTTCAGAAGCGGCCGGTCAATGGCGCCAACGACAATGGCGTCAATCGCGTGGTGGCGGTGGTCATCGCGCACCTTGCGAGCCGGTTCGTCATCAGGCTGGTTGTCGCCCCTGAGGATCGCGTTCAGCCCCCACCGGCGTCGCAGCATGGCAGTAAGATGGCCGGTCGTCACGTAGACGTTGCCCTTGCCGGCGATGACGGTCAAATAGGCGCGCGCCAGCTTTGAAATGTAGCGCGTCTCGTTGAGCTGGCGCGCTGCAAAACCCCGCTCCTCGTTTTCGAATCGCTCCATAGCATCTTCGGCAAAGCGCCAGCGCTTGTTGGGCGGCAGTAATCGCGCGCGGGCCTCGATCTCGGCCCAGTTGTCCTGACCGCCGAAAGCTTCGTGTGGAGACAGCGTGCGCTTTTCGCGATTGGCCTCGCGAAGGCAGACAACCTTGTTGGCTGGGCTATCGTCGAGAGTGCGCGAATACGGAAGGATGTGGTCGATTTCTACCCTGTCGGACAGGACATCCTCCCGCACAATCGGTTTGAGGCTGTATGGGCATAGTGCGATTCCGTCGCCAGCGCGGGCCTGTTCGTCGTACAATCGGAGGCGCAGGAGTGCATCTGCGTTTATCTGCTTACCTGCCTTTTCCAGCTCCGATCTGCGGGCATCATTGGCATCTCGGTTCTTCTTGTTGGTCCTGCGGTGCTCAGCCTTCTGCTTTTCGCCGAGTTTCAGGTCTCGCGCCACCTCGATAACGATCTGCGCCGGTCGGCCATGTCTGCGGATTAACGCGTTGACTAGCTTCTGCAGTTGCCTGAGGCAGCGATGGACGGTCGGATTGGCGATGCGCCCATAATGCGCTTCGTAGGGGTCATCACCTGGTGCGTCGGTCCCAGGTAAGACCTGGCGATCCAAAACCTGGGCGTAATAGGGCAGGAATTCGCGCGGCTCTGGATTGTCGATATCTGAATGATGCCACGTCTCGCCGCGTGCATCACCCGCGCGCTTTACAGCTTCGCTGTACGTAGGGACGTCGGGTGCCATTAGTTGGGCGAGAACAGCAGCGTTCGCGGTCGCTCCAAGGCGCGCGGTGCCGACTCGAAACGATAGGCACGCAACTTTTTGGGCAGCGTCGGGCGGCAGTTTCAACTCGGAGTGAAGCCACTCGCGGATCGCGTCGTCGTCGTCTTCGCCGATGAGCTTCCAGACGATTGCGTCCTTCTCTGCCAGTGAGAGGTCATGCCATGCGGCACCGAAGGCGCCGTCAGCCGCAAGTTTTTTTGCTGACTCTGCCACGTAGTCTTTAAGACCGTTGACTTCTCCTGCGGCTATCTGGAACCGAACATCTGCAGGAGCGCCTGCAGATTTTCGCAATTGCGCTTCGGTTACGTTTTTGCCCTCCAGCAAGCGCTTTACGATCTCGTCGCGCTGCGGGGGCGTCAGCTGGGTGTTGACCCTCACGCCGACGCCGAACCGCAAGTTGTTCACCGCCTCATATATGATCCGGGCCTCGACACTCGGCAGCGCTTTCGGCAGCCGCTCTTGGGTGGAGATGAAGGTGCACTTGCCACGTTTCGGCGCCTTCAGTGGGCGCTGGTGGAACATCTCGCCCCGCAAAAGTGAGATGCGTTCATCAGTCAGTTGTCGGTCATGATGCTGTTGCTGGTTCGCCATGATCGCATCGAACTCGGCCTCCAGCATTGCCCGCATCGGGTAAAACGCATAAAGCTCCTCTCGCCCTTCGCCTTCGAGACGAATACGCACGGATTGCCGCGTACGCGGTGTCGCCTTGCCGTCCGGGCCACTATGACGCTTCCACAGAAATTCGCCAAACGTGCGTGCACCGGCTTTGTCTATTTTCTTCGCCAGTCGTTCGGCAGCTGAGGCAATCTTTCCCTTTTCTTTGTCGTCGTCCGGATCGGTCTTGCGGTTCGACTTGAAGCCACGGCGTTGATTGAGGTGGATCAATATGCGGCCGATTTCGTGCGGCCCAAGTTTACGATCCAGCGCTTCGGCTCGCAGACGATAGGGGTCGAGATCGATGAGTGCCGACCGCGCCTTATGGTCGGTTGGAAGTAAATCGAAACCGATCAACATTTGCATCAGACGCTTGCGGCGCATCAAGAAGCGATCGCGGCGGCGGCGCGCCCCGCGCGGACCTCTTCGCTTTTCACCGAGCGGCTTTTCGTCCTTTGGATCGCGGCTATCGTCGAAAATTCGTACGCCGCAGTCGATCAACCCCGTTGCACCAGAACTTGCGCCTGTATCGTCAACGGTGAGGACCGCCCAGCCAATGGAGTTGGTTCCAAGATCGAAGGCAAAGCGCAACCTTCGCGCTGTCGAAGTAAATTGCATAGGCCCCTTCCAAAAATTCACCGTCGGTTGAGACGCTAGCAGATTGCGCTTGCAATCCGAACACAGATGATGTTCTCATATAGTTTCATAGCAGAGATCGCGGCGTGGGCTCTCCGATAACAAGGCTTATGCCACGAGATTCAAAGGGTAGGCTCCGGTCTGCCCTTTATCATTTGGTGATCTTCATTGCTCACCCCTCGGCGTCACAGTGGTCACAGAATGGAAGGATCATCCGGCCTCAGCTCGGCAACTTCTGGCCATCTAGTCAGGCGGTGGATGGTCGATCTTGGCCGGTCAATCCATGGTGGATGCTGTTCTCCGTTCGTGGGGCAGACAGCTATCTGCCTGCGGTGTCCGCTAAATGACGTGTCGCTACCGCTACCTTCCATCGATCTTTGCGCTGAACACGAGCGATGGTTCATGTCTGCAAACTCTTGAGGCTGTGTGAGAACGCGCTGTTGCGCAACCCTGGACAATGTTCGGACCTGTCGATGCAAATCCGGCCCTCATGAGCAGTTTTCGGCTCCGATCGTCGCCGTGACTCGCCCAACGGACGACCTGTTTGTGTTTTTTGGCGCTGTAGGCATCACCGTCATCCCTTCATCGCGTTAATCAGCCCCGGTACGCCAAGTATCGCGATCACCCGCATCATGTTGTAGACCAGCACATGCAGCGCCGTTTCGGTTGCTACGTGCTTCAGCGTCTTCATTTTGAAGTGCGTTGCACCCATCCAGGCTTTGATCGTGCCAAATGGATGCTCGACGGTCCTGCTGCGCAGCGGGATCTTATCGGGATCATCGTCAAGACGTTTTTGGACGCGCTCCAGGATATCCTCGTGTTTCCAGCGACGGATGCGGCGCTCCTTGCCGGTTGTACATCTGTGCTTGACCACGCAGGTCACACAGTCGTTTGTCCAGTAATTGCGAAGCGTCTTGCCATCCTGCTTGTTCGTGTAGTGATAGGGGAGCCATTTACCGGCCGGGCACTGGTAGGCATCCTTCTTGGTGTCATAGACGAAGTCGGCCCTGTCAAAACGCCCAACCGCCGCTGCTTTGGAAGTGCGCGGTTTGGAAACCGTGACGGCAATGCCGGCCTGCTCACAGGCAACGATCTCCTCGCCTTTATAGTATCCCTTGTCGGCGATCGCTTCGATCGTATCGCCAGCCATCTCGTCCCGCGCTTTGTGCGCCATCATCGAAAGGGCATCGCGGTCATAGCCGTGGTTCGTCACTTCGTGTGCGATGATCAGATGGTGCTTGGTTTCGACAGCGCTCTGCACGTTGTAACCGACCACGCGGGGCTGCTTGCTTGTCGTCGCCATGGCGCGACAGTCCGGGTCGGTTAGAGAAACTTGCGTCTCGCCGGTACTGTCCATGCGTTGCTCTATGGCGCGCAGCGTTCGTGCCTCCTTGCGGTAATGAGCGAGCTTCTTGAGAACGCGTGATAGTCGGGCTTCCACTGGATACATGCCGGTCGTTGTCAGAACTTCATCTGTCCGATCCAACTCACCCATGTACCGATCGATCGCAGCGTCAATCTCTCCAAGGCGACGTTTGAGCTTCTCGCGCGTGTAGTTCTTAGCTTTGGCATTGACGGCTTTGAACTTGCTCCCGTCGATAGCGACGAGGCTCGCGTCCAGAAGATCGATATCGCGGCAAAGCGCAATGAATTGCCGGCAGACTTCGCGGATCGCGGCGCCATTGTCGCGCCGAAAATCGGCAATCGTCTTGAAGTCGGGCTTCAGCCGACCCATCAGCCAGATCAGTTCCAGGTTGCGACCGCATTCACGTTCCAGTTTCCGCGACGACTGAACTTGGTTGAGATAACCGTAGAGATACAGCTTCAACATCGTCGCCGGATGATAGCCTGGACGCCCGGTATCCTCGGGCTCGACGTTGAAGCCGAGCGCCGCCAGATCCAGCATGTCGACAAACGCATCGACTGCGCGAACCGGATTGTCCCCGTCGACATAGTCATCAATGCATTCCGGCAGCAGACTGGTCTGGCTTCGATCCAGCCCCTCGATGAAACGTCTCATGAGAGCCCCCGCTTGTAGCAAGGGAATCATATCATGTTTCACTCAGCCACCGGCGTTTTCACACAGGCTCTCTCCACAGCGGTACAGGACCTACGTAGAGCGGGTTTGGTTAACGCTTCGTACAAGCTTCCTGAGTGAGGGAAAGAGGACGTCACCAGCGACCCGCTTCACAAATGAAACTCGCTGTTTCTTCGAAGACGATGGCGTTACTCCTTTGCTTTGTCGAAATACTGACGATGCGTGATTACCGCAAATTATCAGAAATACCGAAAAGCCAGTTTCGCTTTTTAAAGATTGTCCAAAGTGTAGCTGCTGGATTCACGTGTCCAGTTGATGAGTTGAGACAGCGCGTCCACTTGGTCGTCGTGAGTGCCGTTGGGGAATGCCAAGAGTTCGTTCAAAAAGTCATCGAGCCACGCCGCCCGTCTTGGCAGATGCACGCAACCTGCTTCCAGTTTCGCCGTGCAGGTGCTCATGCGCACCACCTTGTTTTAATCGCGTTCGCATAGATATGCCCGTGCTGCAGGTCCTGGATGAGGCTCATCCCCGAACCCTTGTCTTCAATGAGGACGGTGTCCGCGCTGAAACGCTCTTTGAGCCGAATGACAGCCCGCTTGAGGTCTGGATAGTCCAACCGTTCTTTCAGAACATCAATGATGTAAATTGCTTCCCCTCGCACAAGCGCTGTGACACAGGCAGAGTAGTCGGCAAGGTCAGTGCCCTTCATGGCCGTGTCCCAACTCTGTACGATCGTATCGCGATAGCTTTCTTTCAAAGGTGGAGAACCAGTATAGCTCGCAAACCACCTGCGTTTGACAAGATTGCCCTTGGGAGGAACCGGAGCCTGCTGATATTGAGCGGAAAAATCCGCAGTCCCCATACTTTCTTTGAGTTCCGCCAAGACTGATTGCGGCTCACGTTTCGGTTGAAGAAGATCTCCAACTGAGCGCTTGTAGAACTTTCCCGAGGCGATCTGCACGCGCTGTTTGCGTTCAGCGATCGCCGGCAGGTTCAGGTGGCGCCAACCTTCTCCCGTGAGCAGATGCCCAGCCAGGTCGTCGACGTGGAGACGCTGCATGACGACTACAATCTTGTCCTCACGCTTGTTGTCGAGGCGCGACAGGAGGGTTTGGTTGAACCAGGTCTTGACCCTTTCCCGTGCCGACTGGGAATTTGCGTCCGCTGCCTTCATTGGATCGTCGATGATAAAAATCGAACCACCAAGGCCAGTAAGGGCGCCGCCGACAGTCACAGATTGTCGTACCCCACCTCGCGTTGTTTGAAACAGCATTTCCGTGTCTTTGGCTGTGTCGATTCGCGTGGCAGAAAAGAGCCTACGATACCAATCGGTCTTCAAGATATTCCGACATTGATTGGCATGCTTTACGGCCAATTCCTGACCGTATGAAGCGCAAACAATGCGTTCGCCAGGGTTGTGGCCGAGCAACCATGCCGGGAAAGCCACCGAAGCGTGGATTGATTTCAGCGAGCGAGGTTGGATAGTGATCAGCAGCCGACGGATGTTGCCTTTAGCGACTTCTTCAAGATGCCATGCAATCGCGTCGAGATGCCAGTTGTGTTGGTAGCTTTGCCCGCCGCCCACCTCATAGAAGCATTTTTCGGTGAAACCAGAGAGCTTCTGTCGCAGTAGGGCATCCAGGAGCCGCTGCTTTGAAACACCACTCATCGTCTACTTTTCGTCCTTGTCTGGTTCACATTCAGCATAAAGTAGCCGAGACAGAATTTGGTGGTCTTCCTCTGCAAGCAGGTCCGAGGCAACATCGTCTTGCGCTGCTTTCAACTCTGAGCGGTCGAAGGCTGTCGTCAACATCGGCAAGAGCGCTCGTGTCGATGCAACCTTGCCTGCGAAAGAATCCTTCAGGAGACGACGTATAAGAGCCTCCAAATTTGTGACAGATCGACTGCCATTCGCATCACGTATCGAGATTTTTTCCTCTAAGACGCCACGCACGATATTATTGGGACAAATTTCCTTCTTCTTGCGGCCCCTTGGATTGCCAGATTGTCCAGGCTTGAACCGGCTATGCTTTGGCGGCTTGCCGTATCCCACGTCGTAGTCCTGAGGTGGTTTTTTCTTGGTCGTCATCCCGTCCTCACTTTCTCACTCGATCTGATAATCGTGACCCTGCCGCGTTTGCCCTTGCGCGCAGTGGTCGATGTCGATTGTCGTTGTGTTGCGATCTCGTTGAAGTGCTCTGAAGTCGAAAGAAGAACGGCGTCATCTTTGGCATAACTCTGCCAACGTCTTATGGCGACATCGCAGTAAAGGGGATCGATCTCGATCGCGTGTGCCTTGCGACCAACCTTGTGAGCGGCAATCAATATGCTGCCAGAGCCCGCAAAGGCATCAAGAGCGACACCGCCCCGAGGGCAGCAGTCCTTCAAGGCATCGGCGAGCATGGCAACGGGTTTGACCGTTGGATGCAATCGCAACTCCGCACGCGCTTTGGCTGAGGCTGTGGAAATGCCAGGATACTTCCACACGTTGGTGCGATATCGTCCAGACTGACCAAGCTTGAACGTATTGATGTGTGGTTCATCTCCGTTCTTGAATGCAAAGATCAACTCATGCCGGGAACGGTAGAAGGTTCCCATGCCGCCATTGTCCTTGACCCAGACAATGAGGTTTTTTGAGTTCGCTGTAGACAGCGTCACCGGCTTCGAGAAGTTCGTTCATGTGACGCCAATCCATGCAGACGAAGTGGATCGAACCCTTTTTCGAGAACTGAGAAAGCTGTTTGAGCGAAGTCGTGAGGAAGTCGGTGAACTGTTGCGGCGACATTTCCCCGGACGCATGTGCAAACTCCCGGTGCTTTATTGTGCCGAGCCCACACACATTGCCATCGATACGTACGTTATAGGGGGGATCAGTAAAGACCATGTCGGCGAGGACTTGCGTCTCCTTTTCGGCGGGGCCACGTAGTCTGCCAGCTGCACCGGCCAGCCTCTCCGGCACGGTCATCAACTCCCGATAGACTCGAGGATCGCGAGCATCTCCGCAGATGAGTAGGTGCGGGCCCAATCGCCAAAGATCTCCAAGTTGCGTGACAGGTTCAACGTCGCCGGAAACTTCAGGCAACTCGTCATCTTCATCGTTGTCGGCATCCGTGGGCGTACCGCCGGGCTCGATAATCGTATCGATTTCCTCGATCGCGAAGCCCGAAATTCCGACATCGACCTCATCGGGATGTTCCAGCAAGAATTCAAGCTCATCAGCGAGCAGGTCGTAGTCCCAGAAGGCGTTTTCTGCGAGCTTGTTGTCCGCAAGAATGTACGCCCTCTTCTGGCCGGTCGTCAGATTCAGAAGTCGCAGGCACGGCACGGATTCTAGTTCGAGGAGTTTTGCTGCCTTCACCCGGCCGTGACCTGCAAGAATGAGCCTGTCTTCGTCAATGAGGACCGGGTTGGTGAAACCAAACTTCTCAATACTGGCTGCAATCTGCTGAACTTGCTTCTTGGAGTGTTTTCGTGCGTTGCGACTGTAGGGTGCCAAATCCTCTGGAACGAGGTATTCGATCTGTGAACTCGGCATTCTGGGCGTTACCTTTCCGGACCTGCGGTATGTAGAAGATCATTTCTTCAGACGCTTGCTGATGAGTGCTGTGAGGTCTTGAACAACTTCGCCCAATTGGTCGGCAATAGACTGCAACTCGCCGGTAGACACACCATCCTCATCGCCTGGAAGTGACTCCGAGATGCTTTGAATTTTTTTGCGCACACGCGAGAATGTAATCTTTCCACTAATCTTCGGCCCCTTCTTCATGGCCTTGCCCGACACCTCCGAGTTTATGTCCTCCATCAACTTGAACAGTTGAACGAGGCCGAGCGACATTGGGTGAACAGGATCGCCAAGTTTGTCTGTATAGGCACTCAGGGCCGTTGCACCCTCTGGGGAACTGCGGAAGAGCTCAATGCGTTTCCAAAGCGATCCATGTTGCTGCCTTAAGCTTCGAAAATGAGTCTCCGCAGCTTCCCAATGGATGTCTTGGGCCTGTTTCAGATAGGCTTCACCGAAACGATCCCACTTTCGCTGAATGCGCCGCTGAAGTGCCATTTCTCCATCGGCGACAAATCGGAATGCCTCTGTGGGAGTGGCGAATTGCTCGCGGTAGAGCAGAGCGGCTACATTTTTTAGGAGGGTGTCGTCATCTGGGTAATTGGTTGAGCCAAGAGGGCGACCACGTCGAGGGACTTTCTGCGTCACGGAATGAATCCAAGAATAGATTGCAGCCTGCACCTTGAAACGCCGAGGGGCTCCCAGTGCTGCAAGCAACATCTCACAAAAAAGTGTGATTCGAAATAACAAAAATTGTCGGACACAATTTTAGCGGAGTCGGGCATGGACAGATCACACCGATCAACTGCCAATGAGATGTTCCAAAGGTTTCCGTGTTACCGATACCACGTGGAAATCCTTCCCTGTTCGCGTCGAAAAATTCCCTGCTACAAGCTCTAGGGAAATCATGACCTAAGGCATTGAAATCTCGCAGGTAACCGGCGCAGGTTTTGGCTCAGACGTCGCAAAATAGAGAATTTTCCCTGCAATTTCCCGAGAAACAGGGAACTTGGCCCCAGAGACCGGTTCGCACCAGACTGCGCCCCAGCCATCATATTCTTATTTTAGAACGACAAAGCAGGTTTCCCCTAGCGCGGAACTTGTCGCGCGGTTTCCGCGCCTTGCGCCCTTGCGCGTCTTCCAACCGACTTCTGCGACCACACTTTTGGTGCCAAGCGGCGGCCAGGCCACGAGTATCTCTGCAGCCCAAAAACCGCAAACCTGATTGCTATCTGTGCGCAACAAGCACAGCCGTCGCGCCCGCAAGGGCGGGTGGATCGAAACAGGTGCGGTTCTCGGCAGCCGAAATCGGTAATCGTGTGAGGTGCGTTGGCGTCAGCTTCCAGGCCGGTCGGTGAACAACGTTTCGAGACGATTACTGCTGCTGCCTCGCCGATCCCGCTCCGCCGTAAGGTTCGCGCTAGGACGCGCACGCCAAGGAAGGAAGAAAAAATTATCTATAGACAATAAATGTTGGCCTATATATAAGCGTTTTAGGCGAGACAACGGCTGGGTACACCATGGATCAAGTTGCTGAGCGACTATGCGAACTTTACGGAGAGCCGTTCGGTGGCAAGGACAAGGGACGCTTTCGGATCGCAGCGAAACTTGTTCGCTCGCTTGCCGGGCGGCGGCGCCTTTATGAGGACGACATCAAGCAACTCACCCGCGCCATGCTGGAGCGTGGCTACGTTCTGATCGACATGGACGGATTCTTCGTCGTCTTATCGGCGAACACGTTTGTGAATTATCGCCGCGCCAACGACGAGTGCTTGGAGTGACAAGTGTGATGAAGGCTACGAAACGCGGGCAACCGAAAATTATCGGCTGGCGGGAATGGGTTGGCCTACCGGAATTGGGAATCGCATCGCTCAAGGCAAAGATCGATACCGGTGCGCGCACCACTGCACTCCATGCCGTTGACTTGCGGCCGTGCGAAAGAAATGGAGAGAAGTGGATCGAGTTCCGCGTACCTTTGCCAGGGCTGACAACGACGGACCGTTGCCGGGCGCCCGTTGTGGACGAGCGTGAGATCAAGAATACGAGCGGCGTGCCGGAACGGCGATATGTCATCGAGACGGTTCTTGTTCTTGGCAATCGTCATTGGCACATCGAAGTGTCATTGACCGATCGCGAGAATATGGAATTCGAAACCATCATCGGACGCACGGCAATCCGCCGTCACGCTTTGCTCGTCGACCCCGGGCGTTCGTTTCTTTGCGGATCGCCTCGCTCATTAACAACAGAGAAAAGCGGTCCACGCGACGCGCGGAAATCCAACGTCGTCAAGTTCGCCCAGCACCGCCCGGCTTCCAGCGAAACAAACAAGGAATAACCCAATGAAAATTGCCCTGCTCGCGCGTAACTCTAATCTTTATTCGCACAAACGCCTCGTGGAAGCTGCTCAGGCCAAAGGGCACGAAATCGACGTCATCAACACTCTCCAGTGCTACATGAACATCGCGTCGCGCCGCCCGGAAGTCTTTTACGATGGCGAAAAACTCCCCAAGTACGATGCCATCATTCCCCGCATCGGCGCTTCGGTGACATTCTATGGAATGGCAGTGCTGCGGCAGTTCGAGATGATGGGTGTGTTTCCGCTAAACGAGTCGGTCGCCATCGGGCGGTCGCGCGACAAGCTGCGCTCAATGCAACTCCTGGCACGCGAAGGCGTCGGATTGCCGGTCACGACATTTGCCTATGATCCAAAACAGACCGACAAGGTTCTGAAGCTTGCCGGTGGATCGCCGTTGGTCATCAAGCTTTTGGAAGGCACGCAGGGCATCGGTGTCGTTCTGGCAGATACCGACCGCTCGGCGAAATCCGTGATCGAAGCGTTCCGAGGCGCCAACGTCAACATTCTGGTGCAGGAATTCATCAAGGAAGCCGGCGGCACGGATATCCGCGCGCTGGTTGTCGGCGGCAAAGTCGTCGCAGCCATGCAGCGCACTGGCGCGGAGGGTGAATTCCGCTCCAATCTGCATCGCGGCGGCAGCGCGACCGCGATCAAGATTTCTCCAGAAGAGCGATCCACCGCGGTCAGATCGGCAAAGGCGATGGGATTGAATGTCTGCGGCGTCGACATGCTGCGTGCAAATCACGGTCCCGTAGTAATGGAAGTCAACTCGTCGCCGGGACTTGAAGGAGTTGAAAAAGCGACCGGTAAGGACATTGCCGGACAGATCATCGGCTTCCTGGAAACGAATGCTAAACCCAACAAGACCAAAACCAAGGGTAAGGGTTGATGGGGGCACGCGGTGCATTTGAGATCGGGGCGCAGAACATCGAACCCGGCTCGCGGCGGACCGTCGATCTGCCGGTCAGCGTCATGTCCGATCATACACCCGTGACACTGTCCGTTCATGTCGTGCATGGCCGGCGATCTGGTCCAACCATGTTTGTCAGCGCGGCCGTGCACGGCGACGAGGTCATCGGCGTCGAGATCGTTCGCCGCTTGTTGCGCACACCCGGTCTCGACAAGCTGCAGGGGACGTTGCTTGCAGTTCCGATCGTCAACGCGTTTGGGTTCATGAACCACTCGCGTTATCTTCCCGACCGCCGCGACCTGAACCGATCCTTTCCCGGCAGTGCCCAAGGATCGCTTGCAGCGCGTCTCGCCAACATCTTCCTGCAGGAGATCGTGGTGCGATCCAGTGTCGGCATAGACCTGCACTCAGCCGCAATCCACAGAACCAATCTTCCCCAGATCCGGGTTTCACCCGGCAAACCCGAAACGATGGAATTGGCGACTGCCTTCGGTGCTCCGTTCATTCTGACTTCGGGTCTCCGCGAGGGGTCATTGAGGCAGGCAGCAGCCAAGAACAAAATCGACATTCTTCTTTACGAAGCGGGCGAAGGGCTGCGGTTCGATGAGAATGCGGTCAGAACCGGCGTTTCCGGGATCTTGCGTGTCATGCACCACTTGGGAATGATCTCCAGCCGAAAAGTTTCAAAGCCTAAAGCGCCGCCGATTCAGTCCCGAACGAGCTATTGGCAAAGGGCGCCGGCTGGCGGTTTGCTGCGAACATACAAGACAATCGGAGAGGAGGTATCGAAAGGTACGGTTTTGGGTATTGTCGCAGACCCGTTTGGGGATTCAGAGACCGAAATTGCCGCCGACTATGGGGGGCTGATTATCGGCCGCACCAACCTGCCCATCATCAACGAGGGCGATGGCCTGTTTCACATCGCCAAGATCGCCAAGGCGGACAATGCCGAGGCGACGATAGGCAGCCTTGCCACCCAGTTGGAGGCCGAACCGCTCTTCGACGAAGATGAAATCATATGACACGGCGTCCCATCGCTGGCCTCGCGCTGGCTATTGGAACAACTGCGTTCGCCTTGGCTTCTTGTCCATGGGCAACTCTGGGCAGAGTGGCGATCGTTGCCGGTTATGTGGAACAAGCCTGGTCGGAGGGATTTGGCGGCCCATTTTCAGCTAAGCTCGATACCGGCGCCAAAACGTCGTCCATCAACGCGCAAAAAGTTGAAATGTTCCAGCGCGGCGGGCAGGCCTGGATTCGATTCAGCCTCACTAATGAGTCAGAAATTCCAGCGACCTTTGAAAAGAGAATTGTTCGGACAGCACGGATCAAGAGAGCCGGTGTTGGTGCAGAACAGCGCCCCGTTGCGGTGCTAACAGTCTGCGTCGCCGGCGTCAGGGCGGCAACCGAATTCACCCTCAACAACCGCAGCGGCATGCAGTACCCGTTTCTCATCGGACGTTCCTTCTTGCAGGGACGGTTGCTGGTAGATTCAGGAGCAATGAACATTGCGCGCCAATACTGCGGCGCCAACTGAAGGTGTGCCAACAAGGCAATGAGGCTGGGCTATCGACCGGGCTCGCGCTGAACTTGGGAAGTGGGCACCAGCAGCACCAATCCCGTCAACCGGTCCACCCGTCCACCCGTCCACCTGACCGCTGCAAAACAAATTCTCCATTGAAGTCGGGAACCGTTGCCGAGGTTGCGCGTTAACAAGGGCTCGTCGCGAGTATCGTGATGCGGCTATCTCAAAAAATCATCATTGATGGAGGCCTACGAGATGACAACCAAAGACAACCCAGACGATGCCGCAAAAGATCTGGCAACCGATTGGCGGGATCTTGAGGTCGAACTGGGCTGGTTTGGCACCCAACTGGATGAAATGCGGGCCCAGCCGGAACGCATTGGTCAGGACGTTCTCTCCGATCTGGAGCAACGTTATGAGGACATTTCCCGGCAGGTTGTCGTCCTGAAAGACAAAACCGCAGACCGGCTACAGGAATTGTCCGACGATGGCGCGGGAACCGGTGAGGCCGGCTCCACTTTGCAGGACGGGCTGGAGAGCGCCAAGGAAAAGGCCGGCGAACTGGGCCAACAGGTTGCCGGTGCGGCCGGCGCTGCGGGCGAAGCAATAAAGTCCAAGGCGGCCGAATTGGAAGAGCAGTCCCGACCGTATCGCGAGAATGCAAGTGAGTCCGCCACTGAGGCAGGTGAACGTGTCAAGCAGGCCGCTAAGGATGTCGGGCATGGGTTTGGCATCGCCTGGGAGGCACTAAAGCGCGACTTTTCGAACGCCTACAAGCGCCTGTCCGATACCGACGGCGATGACGACAAGCCCAAGGGATAGTCGTGAACGTGCGGAGCCTTGACCCTTGGGGGGGCGATGCTTTGACAGGCCAAGTTACTGCTGGATGATTTGCTTCCAAAGGGCTTGGCGTTAGCAGTAGCGCCCTGGCAGTACGGCTCGAGGCGGATCTTACACTTCAAAGACCGAACACATAGCTCACCGCAGAAATGATTGTGTCCCGGAAGTAGTAAGCCAAATAGGCTGTGAGCCCCACGAGAAGGTAAGCCGAAGTAGCAAACACCCCGTCGCGGCCCATCATTGCCACGCCAAACAAAAGTATCGCGGTCGCTGGCGGCTGAACACCCCACGGCACCAGCGCCAGCGGTATCATCGTCAACGCGAGCATGCAGATCACCACCGCTGCAAAACGCCGTTGCAGAACGCCAGAGATCACCCAATTAAGCCTTGGCCTTACGTGACGGTCGACGGCCCTGGCATAGGGCCGGACTTTCTCGGTTGCCTTCTCCAGCTTGTCTGCCCCGATCGAACGGTCCCGAAGAACCCGCGGGATCCACGGGTGTTTTCGGCCCGCCGCATGCTGTATTGCGATGAGAAAAATCAGCGTGCCCGTGATTATCGACATGCCGGGAATCGCTCCGACCACCGGTGCTGCGGCAATCAGGCCAATGACGGTGTAGAGCGCGCCGAAACTGCGATCTTCGAAGGCGTCGAGGACATCGTCGACGGACAACTGACCCTCATCAAGCTGTTCGTCCAGTCGATCGATAATGTCCGTCAGGACATCGACATTTTGGTCCGGCGAACTCGAATCTGCAATCACGATCTAGTCCACCTTTGTCGAAAGAAATCAGACTGGTCGGGAACTCGCAGGCCCGAGTGTACTTTCCAAAACCCTACAATTACCGATCGTCGTCCTGCAACTCATCGCTTCTTCTGACGCGGGTCACACCCTGTTTGCCGGTCTGCGCCCGCTCCAGGCTATCGCGCGTACCAACGTCCCGCGCAAGTTCACCGCCCGACCGCCCACCTTGGGACGGTGTCGGCAGCGGTTCTTTCTCGTCGCGATTGACTTCATCACTCTTTTTGTCAGCCATTTAATACAGACCTCCTATTCAAAAAAAACGTCGGATGGCTGGCGGATTCAGTCGAGCAACTTCTCGATGTCCTCGACCGGTGAATTCACCAGCGTCTTGTCCGCCTCCGAAACCAGTTTGTCCAACACCAACTTATGCAATAACGGTCGCATTTCTCCCAAAGTGCGCGGATCGGCAATCAACACGAGATGTTCGAAATCCTGCACGTGAACGCGACGGTTCAACTCGTTGGCCAACTGTTTGGCGAAGGTTGCTTCGTCGGTAGATTGCTTGCTTGATTCAGGCGGACGTTTTCCTGCCGGTCCTTCGTTGTCGAGGTTGCTGGGTTCGAACTCTTCCTTGAACTCAAGCTTTACGCCATCTTTTGACGTTTGGCGGAACAACTTTGCAATTTCACCGCTGGCCACGACGACGAGGGTGTTGGCTGGTATTTTTTCATTGGTCATGGGTGAGACCTTCCTTCCCAATCTGTCGCGCAGGGCCGGTCGGCACCACCAGCGCCGACCGTGTTGAAGCTACGCGTTCGCGGCTTCAGATCAACAGGTACGCGATAACGATGACAACAAGTGGAATGCCCATGAGCCACGCAATGAGTCCAGGTAGCATGTTTCAGTTCCTCTCGGTTTAATCAGTGGTGGAAGGATGCGCGGCGGACGGGCCCGCCGCTTCGTCACGATGCGAGCCTCCCAATGTTGCGGCCCACCAGCTAGCCAAACCAGACAGCAGCAAAACGACGGCTGCCCAGAAGCCGGCGAATGCCGTCGAGTTCTTGACCACTTTTATGCTTTGCACCGCTTTTTCTTCAGCCGCATCCAGCACCTTCGCGACGCGCTTCTCGACCTGTTGTGCAGGGATGCCCGTCTCTGAAGCGATCACGTTGCGGATATACCTGCGGTCTTCTGCAGTCACTTCACCGGTGGCCAGGCCGGTCCCAATGATGCTCGTCAGGCGGTCCGTTTGTTGGCCGGTCAGTTCCTTGCCGGTGACCGTTGGGGGGGCGGCCTGACCACCTTCTTCCTCGGGTACGGTGGCTTGAGAAAATTCCATCCGCGTCAACCGTTCGGTTGCCGATGCCGCCACCGGCTCAACGATGGCGCCGACATTGTTTGCCACCGCTCCTGCGGTTGACGACGCTGCTGCAACCCCAGCAACCACGACATGGCTGACGACGGCAACACCCACCAGGATCGACAACGCCCACGTGATCAGGCCATTGGCGCCGTCGCGGAACTGCACCTCGTCTCCGATGAGCGAAATTCTCGGGCGCATCCGGCCGGTGAAATAGGCCCCCATGGCGCTGGCGTAAATGTATGACAACGCGACGAAGATCGCAGCCGCCATGCCGACAACGCCGGGAGAAAGATTGTCGCTGGCAAGCGGTCCTGTCGCATATAGACCGATCGAAGCACCGAACCCGTATAGAAGCCCCGACAAAGCGGCAGCAATAACGGCCCCGGCAACAACCGCCGACCAATCAACAAAACTGGGATAGTCAAATGTCCGCGCGTCGACCTCGATGTCGATCGGCTCTACGGGTCGCGAAGTTTGTTTTTCCATGGATGCCTCTTTCTCTACGGCGGGTCAGATGCGGCCGAGCAGGGCCAGCAAAAGGACAATGATGAGCACGCTTCCCAGCAATCCCGAGGGACCGTATCCCCAGGTTCGGCTATGCGGCCATGATGGCAGCGCCCCGATCAGTAGCAGGACGAGAACAATGAGTAGGATCGTGCTGAGCATACGAGAGCCATCCTCCGGTTAGGGTTTTCACAATTGAGTGATTCAGAAAATTCGCTGCCATCGTGATTCAGCAACGGGGGAACTTTCTTTCACGACGCAAGCGCCTTGAGTAGGAAACTCAGCGCCCAGGCAATTGTTCCCTATTTTTCTAAGAACCCCGGCGTCGCTCCCGGGGGCAAGGTTGGAAATCTGGTCGCGGCGATTTTGCAGAAATAAGACCAATGCAATTTTGCGGTTCCGCAAATACGGAACCAACAATAGTTGGAAACGTTCACCATTCACCTGCCCGGCCTCATGTCGGGCGTTGACACCAGGGAGAAAAAGAATGAAAACCAGTGCGTTGTATGCTGGTATTGGAGCCGTGTCGGCACTGGCTATTGTCGTTGCCACAGCTCCTGCCAATGCCGCCGTAGACTGCACCAAAGACTACGACATGATCAGCGGCGGTGCGGAAAGTTTCGATTTAACAATCGATGCTGAAGTGAGAGACGGACTTGTCGGTTGGGATATCGACAACGACGGAAAGATCTCTCGGGCAGAATATAACGAAGTTTGCAACAACAACCCCGAAGAGTACAAGTCGATCGAAAACATGAACTATTTCAAAAAACAGCAGTTGCGCGGACAATAAGCGCAACAGTTGGATCAAACTCGGCACCCCCGTTCAACGGGGGTGCCGATTTTTATGAAATTCAAATCCGAATTGCCGTTGTGGAATGCACACGACGCGGACGCTCAAAATTTCTCGAATTGATATGGCCAGGCGGGAGTCTTGCCGCTCAGGAATTCACTCGCACCCTCGACCGTTCTCACAACGGTTTTGGGATTGAAGGGTTTTTTCAGAACGCCAACGGCATAGTCACACCATTCCCGAGCCAGATGCGTTTGGCCGGTGGCGAATACGACTGCACACGAATGATCGTGAGACAGTTCTTTCGCCAGCGTCCCACCCGTGCGCCCATCTTGTAAGTCGATGTCGATTACGGCAACTTCGAAATCGTGTTCGTTCGCCAGCGCGCGGGCTTGCGCAGCAGAGTGGGCCGGTCCGATGACGCCATACCCCGCAACTTCAAGTTCAGCTTGAAGTGCAACGGCAAGCAGTACGTTATCCTCGACCAGCAAGACCTGCATTCGTTTTCCAGTAACAGCAATTGACCAAGGTAGAACCCATTCAAAGGCGGTTGGTTCCACCGTCCGTAGTCCGGTGAAGCAATTCGGCGTCAAGTGTGATGATGCAGGTCAGGCCCGGTTCTTGGTAGTCGAATCTCACATCGCCCCCCAATCCCGCCGCGCTCGCCTCGATAAAGCGAGTGCCGTAGCTTTTCCTGGTTGGTGGCTGGACCCCAGGCCCGCCGGTTTCGCGCCAGGTCAATGTCGCCGGCTGACCGTCCGGTTTTCGATATTCGATATGGACGCGACCAGCTTCGGTGCTGAGCGATCCGTACTTCGACGCGTTCGTGGCCAGCTCGTTGAAAATCAAGGCGAGCGTTTGTGCGGGCTGTTGGGAGACCAGTTGTCGATCGCCGGAAAGTATCGTGCGCGCGACCTCACCCTTGTTGTAGGGCGCCAGGACCGCATTGGCGATGTCTTCCAGGCTACGGTGGCGGTTGTCGGAGGACCGCAGGAGGTCCTGTACCGAAGACAGCGCGCCCAGCCGTGCACCGAAGCGCTTGTCGAAATCGGGCAGGTCGGAGCTGTGTCGCAGAGATATCTGGTAAAGAGCAAAAACCGATGCGAGCGTGTTCTTGATGCGGTGATTGAGTTCGTTTTGAAGTTCTTCCTGATAGTCGATGTAGCGCTTTATTTCGAATTGGCGTTCGCGTGCGGCAATGGCGTTTTCGATGGTCGTGGTCAACTCGAATGGACGCAACGGGCGGTGCAGGACCGTGAGCAGGATTTTATCCAGAATGTCCCTCAACTCGTCATGCAGTTCTTGGGCACTGACATCATGATCGAGCACGAGCACCAGGGGGATTTGAGCCCAGGACGGCTGGGTGTCCGTAAAACCGACGAGGTCTTCCTTGAACTTCTTTGAAAATCCCTCCTGGCTGCAAACCAGTATTGAACGGTGCCACGATTGACTTGACGGAGCGACCGAAACCGCAACGCTATCGGGTAGTCTTGAAAAGCGATTGTCGCGAATGGCGGCGACAAGTGTCTGCTCGTCGCGGCCGAAAGGTGCGTAAATGCCGACTTCAAGTTGACTTTCGCAATTCGGTTGCATTCCGCCCATTCATCAGCTTGTCGGCAAAGGTCCAGGAGCGCCCGGAGGCGGCGGATTGAATTCCTCCACCTCGACACCTTCGGGGCCGATTGTGAATTCGTGAATGTTCAGGTCGTGGGGTCCATGCCGCTTCTTGACCGCAGTGATGGTTCTCCTCACGACGCCAGGCCACTCGTACATCCTAAGCCACAACACGCTATCGCCCAAGTAGCTGACATCCAGGTCGGCTGACTGCTCTTGGCCCAGCAAGCCATGCTGGGCAACGATCAGCAAGCTCAGGGCCCCGCGCCGGGCAGCATATTTGAGTACCGTATGCATCTGCGTTACGGCCTGGTCGCTATGCGGCAGAGCGCTAAGATATCCCGTCAGGCTGTCGATCATGATCACTCTGACCTTGTGATCATCCAACGTCTTGACGACGATCTGAGAGAATTCTCCTGGCGAGATTTCGGACGGGTTGAAATCGCGCAGATGGAGTCGCCCCTCTTCGAAAGGTTTGCGCAATTCGATTCCAAGGCCTTCACTTCTTCGAAAGAAGGTTTCGACCCGTTCCTCGAACAGATACATCGCGACGTGCTCACCTCGCTCCAGCGCCGCACGCGCGTAAAGCGAGGCGAGGGTGGATTTGCCGGTTCCAGATTGGCCCATGACAATGGCGGTCGTGCCTTCTTCAAGCCCACCGCCCAGCATCGAATCGAGGTTGTCGATGTCGCACTTGATTAAGCCGTTGGTGCCGCTGATGTCGGGCTGCAGATGAGGCAGGAGCCTGGGGTAGACGACCACTCCCTCGCCCTGCCGGATCGAGATGTCATGATAGCCGTCTCTTATCGGAGAACCGCGCAGTTTTTTGATTTCCATGCGCCGCTCGGCCAAACCGTACTCCGGCAGGCGCTTTTCCAGCCGGATAATGCCGTGCGCGATGTTTTCGAGTTGGTCCTCTGAACGGTCGTCGCTCTTGTAGTGCTCGGTGTCAATCAGGATCGTCGTGATGCCCGCATCGTTCAAGAACGACTTGAAACCCAAGACTTCCCGGCGGAATTTTTGCGGGTTTGAAGCAAGGAGGCGGACTTCCAGCAGACTGTCGTAGACGATCCGTGTCGGGTTGATCTCTTCGATTTGTTGCTGGATGGCGTCGCGTGTCCGATCCAATCTCAGATCGGCCGATTGAAATATCGTCTGGTCGGACAGGTTTGGGAGTTCATCACCCGTGCTGAGCGACTGTACGGCCATACCCTCCAACGTCCAGCCGTGCGATTGAGCAATTTGCTCCAGTTCTTCCTTGGTCTGGGATAAAGACACATAGAGGACAGGCTCTCCAGCCCTGATACCTTCGAGAAGGAATTGCAGTGCAAGTGTTGTCTTGCCTGTACCAGCAGCACCGCGCAGTAGATAGAAGCGATCGGCGGGAAGGCCGCCATTCAGTATTTCATCGAGCCCGACTACACCCGTTTGAGCGCGTTTCAGATCGGCCATTCCGTCTTTCCTTCATTGCTTCAAAGCAGTCCTTAAGAGCCATCATTACGTCGCACACCTGACCAAGTCCATGCGAAAGCCGCGCAACCGTGAAGCGGTCGCTGTGACCGGGGCAGGCCCGTTCGTCTCGACGCGCAAAAAAGCCAAAAGGCGGATCGGGGCCGATCCGCCTTCTGCTCTTTTTCCAATGCAGCCGAAGTCCTATTCGACGCCCAGCTTTTCGCTGATCGATCCGGTCTCGATCGAAATCGTGTTTTCATCCTGGTAGTAGATGTAGCCAAGCGCTGCAAGCGCGACGACAAGGCCACCGATCAAGAACCATTGTGCGCTGTTGCTCATGAAAATCATCCTCTCTTGAAGCGGGTTCATGCGAGGATAACGGTTCCCTGCCTCTCGGGTTCCCGATTAAAGTGGCCAGACCAATCACCTACAGCCTGTAAATTTTTCATCGCGCCAACTCAATCCAATTGCAGGAGGGCGCCAACTCCCGATTCCGCTCGGGCAACATGAACTGTCACAGGCAACATGACCTGTCAAAAGACATAGACGCAGGGCGTGCCACTGGCCTAGGGTGGCCCCAGTATTGCGTCCGGCGTCCTGCCGAGTGTTTGGAGTATTGGCGATGAGGCGGCACGAAGGTCGGTTAAAAGCTTCGCCGCGAAGCCGGTTTCAGGTCCTTGTCGTCGAGGATGATCCGGTGATCGCGCTAGATGCGGAAATGTGTTTTCTTGAGGCAGGCGCCGACGAGGTCGTGCTTGCTGGCAATATGCGCCAGGCATTGGCATGCATTGACGAGAATGCGCCCAGTTTTGCCCTGCTCGACGTGATGCTTGGCGACGAAGCATCGTTTCCAATCGCCGACAAATTGAGCGAACTGGACATACCGTTCGTGTTTGCATCCGGCTACAGCGATAAGTGTACGTTTCCAGAAGCTCACCAGGATGTTGTCAGGCTGTCCAAACCCTACCGCGCAGCCGCAATTGCAAACGCTTTGAGACAATGAAGCCGCCTGACGATCTTACCAACTCGGGCATTCCGGGCCGCCTCGCAAGCGCGGCTTACCTCCGCCCCTTATTCCCCGGCCGATTGCAGGCGTTCACCGGCCAGTTGAACCGGTTCCTTGAACGTAAGCGTTCTGTAGGGAAACGGTATCTCGACGCCTGCTTCATCCAGACCGCGCTTTATCGCAGCGACGACTTCATCGCGTGACGCGCGGATCTCGACCGGCTTCGAGCCCGACCACCAGGCGACCTCAAAGTCGACACTTGATGAGCCAAACTCTTTCGCGAAGATCTGAACAGGCTTTTCCGGCTTGACGGTATCGGCGCCAGCAAGAGTATTTTTGATGACGTCGCGCGCGGCATCGACATCTTCACCATAAGCCACGCCAACGGTGATGGACTGACGCCTGATCGACTGATCGGTCAGCACCTCGACCGGGTTCTTGAACAGGAACGCGTTGGGAACCATGGTCAGCGCGCCGTCCGTTCCGCGCAGATAAGTGTCGCGCAAAGAGATTTTTTCGACAGTTCCGCTGACGTCCTGGCATTCAACGTAGTCGCCCAATCGCATCGGTTCGCGAAGCAGGATCAACAGTCCGGCCAGGAAGTTTTCGAAGATGTCCTTGAACGCCAGACCGATAGCCAGCGAGCCGATGCCAATACCCGCCAGAGCTTCGGACGGCGTCAGTCCGGGCAGTGCGATCGTTGCCGCCACCAGCAGTCCTATCAGCCATATCAAAACGCTTGAGACGGTCTGGACGGCCTCGCGCAGGGCTGGCCTGAACCTCCGGCTCCTGAGCAACTGACGAATTGTCCAACGAACGGTTCTGGCGACCAGCCAGGTCAACGTTAGGAACACCATGGCCGCAATGACATTGGGAGCAATTGCTATAGCGTCTCGCAAAACGGCCTCGAGACGGTCAGTCAGTATTTTTATCGGCGCAATATCCAGCTCCACCCTCAGTCCCCCTAGTTGAGCAAATCGGTCGGTTCAATTGCGATCAGACGCTGCACGTCACTCACGGTCTTGTCGACAAAAAGAACATCGGGAATCGAGATTGTCCGCTTCTTCGCCCCCGCCGTGGTGAGGCGCAAATCCCCCGAGCCGAACCCCAGTATCTTGTGGCGCATGAAGTCTTCGCCATGCTTTTCAAACAGCATGCCGCGAGCGTCGAAGCTTTCCGCACCGTCGCCGATCCATTTCTCTTCGGTCAACTGGCCAGGCCGGACCCGCCGATAGGTCAGCCTGTCGAAATAGAAGAACGTCGCCAGCAGAATGACGGCCAGCGAAATCGATGTTGCCATATAGAAACCGGCATTCATGTGGACGGATAGCTGCGGGATAATACGAGCGAGATCATCAAGCAGGCCGGCCCAGGCGAGCGTGACCGTGATAAGTCCGACGGTGAGCAAGGCAACGACCGAGTAGATGCCGCGCAACCTGGCGCTGGTGATCAGCAAGGTCAGCAGGAAAACGGTAATGTATGTCAGCCCCAGGCCGGTTCCAGGATAAACGTAGAGCGTCTCTCCTCCTTCGGCCGTGAACGGTCGTCCCGCCGCATAGGTTATCAAGCCGCAGACGAATCCTGTAACACACACCGGCCACCAATAGATCAGGCCGGAATGGCTGTAGATGATAACCTCGGGAAGACTGTCATCGGGGGACGGCAGGTCATCAGCCGTTTGGGGAGAGCCATCCAAGTCCGGCATTTCACGCGGCTGTTGCTCGTTTCGCAAAAGGTTGTCTTCTGCCACGATTGCCTCCTCAGGTTTGTCTGCACTCGCTCCCCCGACCAGTTGAAGGGGGCTGTGGCGCAATTGTCTGAGGGGTAACTCCTTGCTTCGCAGGTTTGTTCCAGATTCAGAATGAAATTCTGCCCGTGGCCTACGGGGAAAGGAACTCCGAGACTGGCCGCAGGCTGTCCACGCGGTCGCAAACGATCTTGAGCGTTGCAAGTAGTGGCACCGCAACGAGCGCGCCGACCACGCCCCACATCCAGCCCCAGAAAATTATCGAAATGAAAATCGCGACGGGACTGAGGGCAAGCCGGCTACCCAGCATGTATGGGATTGCGGCATTCGTTACCAAAAACATGACGATGAGATATACGCCCGCCGGCATCAGCGCCCAGGTCAAATTGCTGTAGGTCAACAGCCCAACGAAGCTCAAAATTGCCGTTATCACCGCCGACCCGACAAATGGGGCATAGCTCAGGACTGTCACGATAACGCCCCACAAGATTGGATTCGGAAATCCGAGCCCCCAACACGTAAGGCCGACGACCGCGCCGGTCATGATGTTTAAGGCCGTCAACATTATCAGGTAGTAGGAAACGTCCTCCTGGATACTGCGAATGATTTCGACCATGCGCTTCTTGTCCTTGAAGCGCGGAATGCTCTCGACGCTCTTGCGGACAAACGCATCGCCCGAGGCCAGCAGGAAGTAGAGCAACATCACGACGACACCGATTGAGGCGACGACCTGGGGTGTGCCGGTCAGGAACTGTTCTGTAACACCGGGCCTTTGGACGCGGACTTCAAGCGGCCGCCCAGCTCCCTTCATCTCCGTTGCAGACTCCACCTTATCGGCTGCGTCCTTTAGCTTTTCGATTGGCTTTTTGACGGCGTCCAGCATCTCTTCGATGCGAAAAAAGTTCTGCGGCACACGCTCGACCCACTCTCGCGCCGAGCCCGACAATCCATAAACCGTGCTCAACAAAATGATGATCGTGACCGAAACCGTGATCGCCGCGCCGACCGGGCTTGGAAGCCCCACTTTTTCAAATATTCGAACCACGGGGTGGAAAAGCATACTCAACAACAGGGCCAGCGTGACCGGGATCAACACCGAAGCAGCAAAGTAGATCGCGTAGAGAATCAACAGGACGAATATGCCATTGATGGAAATCGAGCGCCGGTCGGAATCGGTCAGCACCATTACCGGCTTACCGTCCTCGTTCGTGGTGCCGGGGGCCTGCTCTACTTCAGAAGACATAAACAAAACCACGCAGGTTGACGATCGCTAAAACGTGTGGGTCAACCAATCGCAACAGCCATTGATGACGCCCGGTCGTTGGCAAAACGCGCTGGGAACGGTGGGGTTCCCAGACCACTGCATCCAATCGCTTTTCAAGCAGATCCACGGGAACCCAAAGCCCGGTGTCTTCGTTCCCTCGTCAACGCACGGATGCGTTGAATTCAAAAGAAGGAACGAGATTATGTCAGATAATACCGAAGCCCTGAACGAGATTATCAGCTTCTTGAAGGCCGGCGAAGAGTTCTACAGAGACGGAGCTGAGCAAAGCGACAACGCGATGTTGAAGAACACCTTCACCGATATGGCGACCGTTCGCAATGCCGCGATCCAGGAACTCTCAGCCAAAGTGGAGAACCTTGGCGAGGAACCATCGAACGCGAGCTGGGTGGAGCAGGCAAGAAACTTCTACACAACCATGAAGTCCGCGCTTGTCGATGCCGATGAGGCCTACATCGCCGACCTTGAAGAACATGAAGACCGCACCCTGGAGAAGATCGAGAACTCGCTAAGCGACATCGAGGGCGCCGACGTCGCATCCCTCTTGGTGCGCCATCTGGGAGCATTCAAGGCAACCCACGACAAGATGAAGTCGCTGAAGGAAGCCTACGTCAACTGACAGGCTTCGCATGTGCCGGTTCGGGCGGCCTGGCCGCCCGAACACCGTTGCCGCCAACTCAACAAGGACGGCCAACACCTTCGCGCGCGCTGCGACCAGGCGACCGGTCATTCAACTCAATCCGAGACCCAGGAAAAATTTGCGCAACCCTGCCCGGTCCAGGGAACCTCTGGCCTACTTCCCACGTTTAACCGCTAGTCCGCCCCGCAAGGGCGGTGACGAAAACATGGAGATTGAGATGAATAAAATGATCACCGCAGGAGCTCTAGCTCTCGCCCTCGCATCGACCGCTTTCACGACAAGCAGCACATGGGCGGCAGGCGCAAAGGATTCAGCCTTCATTCAATACAAGAGCAATGCAAACCTGCACACTTCCGACTGGGTCGGTGCGCCGGTGAAGAACTCGTCCAACGAAACAATCGGTGACGTCAACGATTTCGTCCTCGACCAGAACGGTAAGGTCGTTGCCGTGGTCACCGGTGTGGGCGGTTTCCTGGGTCTTGGTGAAAAGAATGTCGCCATCGACTTTGGCGCTGTCACTCTTTCAATGGGTGAAAACAGCGAGAAGACCGCGATGGTCGACCTCACCAAAGAAGCCCTCCAGGCTGCACCCGAATACAAGGTGCCTGGAAGCAAGACGATGCGCGACCGCGCCAAGGATGCATCAAAGGCGGCTTCCCAGACATACAAGAGTGCCAAGGAGACGGTGAAGGAAGGCGTCGATGCCGCCTCCAAGAAAGCCAAGGAAACCTACGAAGCAACGAAGGAAGCCGTTACAGGCGACGACAAGTCGAAGAACACCGCACAGTAGGTATTCTGTCGTCAAAACCTCACCTCAGAAATTGGGAGCATTACGCAATGAATTGGGATCAGATCGAAGGCAAATGGAAGCAATACACCGGGCAGATCCAGCAGCAGTGGGGAAAGCTGACGGAGGATGAGGTGGATCGCGCCCAAGGTCGCCGCCATGAACTCGAAGGCATGATTCAGGAGCGATATGGCGTCGCCAAGGAAGAAGCCGAGCGCCAGGTGGACGACTGGCTCAAGTCGCAAAACTGAATGGCGAAAAAAGCACCGCCGAACCCCGGCGGTGCTGGCCTGCTCAAGCAAGGCGGTTTGGCGACCTCACTGAGTTCTTCAACAGCCTGCTAGAATCATAGGTGTAGAGCATCTTTATCCGACCATTCGATCACGAGGTGTGACCGCGTATGGTCGGATGATGCTCTAGTGCGGCCGGGTAGCAAGCGTTCGAGCATTCTCTTCGAAGAACAAGGCCTGGCAGATGAGCGCCTTCAGGGCATTCGGCTGAAAGGGCTTGGTCATCAGGAACGTGGGTTCAGGTCGTTTGCCCGTGAGTAGGCGTTCGGGAAACGCCGTCACAAAAATGACCGGCGAAGAAAACGTCTTGAGCATCGAATTAACGGCATCGATCCCCGAGCTTCCATCTGCAAGTTGAATATCCGCCAGCACCAAGCCGGGTTGAGTTTTTCGGGCCAGCCGGGTCGCTTCTTCCGCGGTTCGGGCGATGCCGATGACATTGTGTCCAAGACCGGCGGCAATCTCCTCGATGTCGACGGCAATCAGCGGTTCATCTTCGATGATCAACACATCGGTCGTGACTTGCTCTGCCATTTCGATGCTGGCCTGTTGCAGCAGATCAACGACATCTTCGCTGCTCACACCCAGGACATCGGCAGCCGATTGCTCTGTGAAATTCTCGACATAGACTAGTAGAAAGGCCTGGCGCGGCAAAGGCGTGAGCTGCCCCAGCCGTCTGTCCACAACGTCCGATGAATCGCCCTCGGAATTGGCGTCGTCAGGATGGTTTCGATCGATTGAGTTCCATATGCTCAAGAACACCTTAAACAAGGCCGGTCTTGGCCCCAATTCTTGCGGGAAGCCGGCTGGATCCGCGATCAACGCTTCGATCGTTGCCCCGACGTACTTATCTCCGCTTGCCTGACTCCCGCTCAGAGCGCGCGCGAACCTTCGCAGATAGGGAACATGCGGCGTTACCGCTGAAGCAAAAGACATTCTGCCACGATCCTTTCTTGCCTACAGGGCCACCTTGCAGGGCGTACACCGCCCCTGTGATAAACACCGGTGTCACAGTTGGGTTCCACGCGATGGAACTATTTGTCTAACTGGTGGTTACTCTTCAGAATGCAACACGCGGCGAACATGAACAGCATGCTTTGCGCCGAACCATCGGCGTTGCCATTTTGGACGTGGCAGCTAGACGAATGACCTGGAAGGGAGGGTGGCTGTGACCGACGAGCACGATCAATCAGGCGGTGACAGTCGGCCCAAGGCACCGGAAATGCCGGACGCCGCCATCGATGCGGTCGGCCGCAAGGTCAAGCAGTCCTACGAAAAATTGCTGAAGGAGCCTATTCCAGACCGCCTGATTGAGCTTCTCGACCAGCTCGAGCAGTCCTCCCCGGAGAACAATCCGGAGGACAAGACCTAAATGGCAATCAGTCCCGATCTCAAGGCGGAACTCTTGGCGACGATACCCAACCTGAGGGCATTCGCTTTCTCGCTGAGCAGCAACGCCGACTTGGCTGACGACCTCGTGCAGGAAACCCTTATGAAGGCCTGGAACAAGATCGATAGCTATGAAGAAGGCACCAATCTCAAAGCCTGGCTCTTCACAATTCTTAGAAATACCTACTTTTCGCAATTCAGAAAATCGCGGAGAGAAGTCCAGGATACCGATGGCGATTATGCATCAAGGCTCACGGTTCAAGCCTCCCAACAAGGCCATTTGGACGTCCAGGACCTGCTTGTTGCGCTAAGGGAACTGACAGACGATCAACGTGAGGCGCTGCTGCTCGTTGCAGCGGAGGGCTTCAGCTACGAGGAAGCTGCCGAAATTGCAGACTGCGCCCTGGGAACGATCAAGAGCCGGGTCAACCGCGCACGCGCCAGGCTTGCCGAACTCATGCAAATAGAATCTGTCGATGACTTCAGCATCGACTCGATCGGCATGTCGGTGGCGCGCGCGGGCCGCCTCCCGTGACCACGCTATTTTTCCTGGAACACCTACCGGCCTCATGAGTTGACTGAACAGGGTGCGGAAATATCTGCCACCCGGAATGCCCGGCACAGTGTCCGGGCATTGAGGCTCATCTACTGCGAGGCGAGAACGGCAATGGCAACAAGCAAAAAGACCCCACCAATCGAAAAAACCGCTACCGAAGCGCGTCAAGGCGAGCGCAGCAATCGCATCATCAAGATCCTCGGCGCCTCGATGGTGTTGGGCCTTCTGGCTGCAATCCTGTTGTCCTACTTTTTCAAATTTTGAAACCAACGGAGCTTCCTGACATCGGTTGGAAGCGTGCAGTAAACATACACGTGGAGTTACACCAATGGCAGTCATGCCTATCCCGTTAGCTCCTGCTAGTTCTGCCAATGGCCTCCGAGGGAGGCTCGCCTTCAATGGCAAACGGCCGCCAGTCTGTTTAAACGGCCCATCCCCACCAACGTCATGGCCGAGCAGTCGGCCATCCACGCAAGGTGCGGGAATACAGGCGGGTTTTGCATCTCCACGCAGGTTGAAAAGAGAAGCCGGAGCGGATGTCGTCAAGGATGGCTGGCAGAGGTTCCTTGATGCTTGCATGGGTCTCCACCTTCGTGGAGATGACGGAGGTGGGAGTGGTGATTTTGGGTGGCGCTTCGCGGCAGCAGTCA
>JAHZKP010000156.1 GCA_022600345.1 Alphaproteobacteria bacterium
CTTGGTCACCTGCCCGCTCTCTTGTTCACGCAAAATCGCGATGATCTGTTCTTCTGAAAACCTACTCTTCCGCATCGTCCGTCTCCTCCTTGAGGTTACGGACTCTACCTAAATCTGGAGGAAATTGCGGGGCTCAGGTCAGAGAGCTTGCGGGCTGCGTTCTTCAGGTGTGTTTCGACGGTGTATTCAGAAACAGAGAGAATTACGCTAATCTCCCACTGTGTTTTCCCTTCAGCAGTCCAGCGAATACACTCAATTTCACGGGGGGCGAGCTTCGCTTTCACACGCCGAACATTTGCGGTGCGAAGCTCGATTGCTCGAGCAATGGCAAAGTTTGAAACCATGGCAATCATACCGGGCGCTGTAGGTGGCACGTCAATTCTCTCGCCAGCCAGAGACACAGCAGCAACGTCTCCATCTAACGTGATCATTGGAACTGCAAAACCAGCATTCAATCCAAATTCACTAGCCTCCCCAAAAATCTGCCGTGCGGCAACGAAATTGGTGTCGTCTACATAGGCTTCGACTTCTGTCCATTGAAACGGTTGGATGTTTGATTGGATGCGTCGAATAACGGGATCTGTCCTGAAGTAACTTCGAGCAAGGTAGCGATGCATCCAATCTTCAGGGAAGCCTGATGCAAGAAGGTGTGAGGCCTGCTTCTTGGGTGGATCGTTCGGCATTGGCATCGTGCCAGCGATCATGCCTGTCAGCCCAAATTGCCCAGTGAATGTGGTGAGCCGGGAGCAAATTTCGTCCGGAGAATTTGCACTTCTAATCGTTTCGATTGCATCAACCGTCTGCTGGAATACTGCGGTCATTTGATCCCACTTGGCTCCCCAATGCATAGTCTGTACTCATTAGATCAGCATGCAGGCCTGGAGGAAATGCCAAGCGCGAAATTTCTGGTACTGAGTTGGGACGCTGCATTGCGAGTGATAGATTTTGAGGGGACGGTGATGACTGCTGTGCGAGTAAGCGGGGCGCGGACTGCGCGAGGTGTCGTTGATCGACAAATTGGCTTGAGGCTTCGATACCGCCGGTTGGCATTGGGAGTAAGTCAAGCTGAGCTTGGCGATGCAGCCAAAGTGAGCGGGCAGCAAATTCAGAAATATGAGACCGCCAAAAACAGGATTAGTGCGTCAGCACTTTACGCAATTGCGTGCAAATTGGATGTCGATACCAACTTCTTCTTTGTCGGATTGGATGCTCCGGGGGCGGGTGGTTTTGAGGAGGGGACGGAAGGTTTTGTGCAAGAACTGCTTCGCTTCGCGCCAGAGGCAAGCGAGTTGCTGCGTGCCTTCGCCGAAATAACAGAGGGGGGGGCGTGAGCGAGTTCTAAGTTTTGCTCGAAAGCTGGCCCACCCCAACTGAAGTCATCCTACGTGCAACCTCATTTCGACCTTCCTTGTTGGCACTCTCGTTGGCACTGGTAGTATGTGGTTTTGGGTGACCGCCCAAAAAATACACCGGCTTTGCTCGGGTTATCGATAGGGATAGTATCAAGCTTGGTGACCCGAATATCCGGCTTGCGTGGATAGACGGTCCAGAGCTCCCGAAAAGCTGTCGATACTTGCAGAGCAGGCCGGGGTGTAACGAGCCGACAGCTGAAGCGCTCCACCGCCGGGTCGTTGGGGAGGTAGTTTCTTACGTTGAGGTCGGGCGCGGGGGCTTCGGTCGGACACTAGCAATTTTTTACCATGACAGGGACGAATTGAATGTCTGCGGATCAACGCTTGTCAGCAGACTAAAAGCCTGCTTCGATGCTTGGATTAAGGTTTGGGCAATCTCGTTGAAATGATTTCAAAGAAACAAAGTCTTTCTGTTACCGCTGCTCTAGGCCTCATTGTAGCTGGCTTCATTCTACGTGGGTTGGAGCGAGGCGACATTGCCCCCGAAGAAACACGGCAACCTCCTTCGGTTCCAACAGTGGCTGCTAGAGGTCAACCCCCTACAGAAATGCAATTGGTCGAGCCAAGGCCACTGTCTTCGAGCATACCAAACCTCTTTCGCTCAACTGAATCGTCGCCCTCGTCCATACAGGCCTTTCCCACCGAAATCGCTCCTACTGTAGTCCTGTTAAAGTCCCCACCTCCCTTAATCCAACAGAGCCCTGCGCCGAAAACTACGCCAACAATTGAACCGGAGAAGCGACTGGCACTCGCCTCACCAGAATCCAAACCTACTACTCCAATTAAACCCGCAAAAACGAAAGTTCGTTTCGTTGACGCATCTCGACTCAGCGTCCGCCGTGGTCCTGGCACATCCTATCGACAGGTCTGGACACTTAAGAGAAGTGAGCAAGTTCAGGTGCTGGGCGGCTCTGGCGAGTGGCGCAAAGTCAAGGGCGAACAATTCGTCGGTTGGGTTCACGGGGGCTATCTATCTCTGCGGCCAGCGGTCCAAAAAACTGCGAAGCATACATCAACAAAGACACCGTCAATCCGGTTTTCTGGCGGGGATAGAGGCCGGGCAATTAAAGCACTTATTGCAAGGTCCCACGCGTACTACTCAGGAAGTTGTCCTTGCCCGTATAGCCGGACAAGAAGTGGAAGAAAATGCGGCGGGAACAGTGCTTACTCAAGACCGGGCGGCGCATCGCCACTTTGCTACGCGAGGGACATTTCTGAAAAGATGATTCAAGCTTATCTAGGAAAAAACTGATTGGGTTCAGACTGAAGCCGGTAGACCAATTCTATTCCAAAGTGATTGTCCCAACGTACCTACTGTGCCCTCTTGAGTTGGGCTTCCAGTTTTGCAATTTGCTCTGTTGGAACTTCCGAAGTGCTCCCTGAACTGTCCACCTGCCTTAGCATTGCGATCAATTCTCTCCGCTCTTTGGGGCCGCACTTGTCAGAAACTACCGGCGTAAGCTTCAGAAAAAGGCTGCCGATATCACCACCATTCCTGTTCAACCACCTAGCGTGCGCTACCAACTCTTCAGCCTGTTTGTGACTTGCTCCGAACACTTCACCCATTTGTTGGATCATGGTTTGGCGCTCAGCTTCAGTGAGCGCACCATCGTACTCAGCAACGGCTACCATCATCACAGCAGCTGCAACGCGTGGATCGTCAACATCTCTCAGTTGATCAACGCTCGACTTCCGTCGCCAAGACCACCTTCTCCAGGCACCATGCACATCGTCAACTGCGTCACCTACCCCACGAGCCACATCCGCAGCTTGGTTCAGTCTCCAAAGAACAACGGCAATGACCCCGATAACACCGAGCAACGCCCCCAGAATATGCATCTCAATACCCTCTGCTTAAAATAATTATTGTGGCAGTATATGAGGAGGGTAAAATCCTCAACAAGAAACCGCTGCCGTAACCAGAAACGACGGACGAGAGCTGATGCCCTCTGGCCACGACAAATCCCCTGACTACGGCGACGGCCCAGAACCACCGGAATGGTACAATTTCGCCATCCTTGCTCTGTGTTTTGGAGCGCCGGTATTTATCGCCGTCTACTTACTCCTCAAATTTATCCCCGGGCTGTTTAGCTGAGCAATACTGAACCTAAACCGGGCCGCAGTGCCCCGCCCTCCACAAGTGGACACAGCCGGTCCAAACGGAGCGGCCCGGTTAATTTGTGGCGTTAGCCCTTACGGGTTTTTTCATTGGGACCGGGCAGCTAAACGCTAGTCAGCCTTGCCCCGTTGGAGCGGGGCCGACCTGTTGATAGTGTAAAAGTGCTAATTCGCACTAACAGCATCGGACCAAGACCATCACCAACCGTGCCGCAGCCCTGACTTGCCTATAGCAGCCCCCCGAAGCTTCAATCGATTATTGCCTGTTGCGACACTTCAATGCGCCCTAGAGCCGATGCTTGGCCTGCAAATATCAGATGAATTGTGGAGATCAGTTGCCAATACGGGAACAAGGTTGCCATCAGGGCCTGCCGGTGGGGTAGGCTGGAGTGAAATTTGAAAACATTGATTTAGAACTAGCTACACAGGGGGCCATGTTATGCAGCTTTCGAAATCCGAATTCCTGATGTACCTGAAGCACCCCGCCTGGTTATGGCTGAAGAAAAACCGGAAGAAGGTCCTGCCTCCACCTAGCGAAGCGCTACAGGCATTGTTCGATGCGGGTCATGAGTACGAGCGTTACGCCGAGCAATTGTTTGCCGGTGGGGTTAAGCTTGGGTTCGACAATTACCAGGAATACCTGTCGCTACCGGAACGCACGCGAGCCGCTTTGTCGAACGGGGCTGATACGATTTTTCAAGGCCGCTTCGAGCACGGTCAAACGACCTGCATCATAGATGTGCTGCAGCGTGTTGAGGACAACCTTTTCGACCTGTTCGAAATCAAGTCAGGCACATCGGTAAAGCCCGAGCACATACCGGACCTAGCGTTTCAAGTCAGCGTACTTGAGGGGGCGGGCGTCAATTTGCGCAAGATCGGAGTCGTTCACGTCAACAGAGAGTACGTGCGCAGCGGCGGCGTAGACTTCGAAGGGCTTTCCAAGATCGAGGATGTCACTGCGAAGGTGAGCGAGCGCAAAGCCGCAACACGGGATGAAATTGACCAGGCCCTTACCGTTATGGAGCAGGACCAGATGCCAGACGTATCGCCGCGGTATTTGACCGGCGGTGACATGGCGGAGTGGATGGAGATTTACGCAAATGTGAAGGGCAAGCCCGACCGTCACAGCATTTATAACCTCGCCAGCATAAAGCCAGACCAGATTGCTGCTTTCGAGGATGCTGGGGTTTCAACAATTGATGCGATACCAGGCGACGCCAAGCTGACCGAACGCCAAGCTCGACAGGTCGCCGCTAGTAAATCGAACCAGCAGACTATCGACGCGGATGAGATTAGAAGCTTCCTATCAAACCTCACCTACCCTCTGTACTTTCTCGACTACGAAACGTTCTCGAGCATCCTGCCTCCTTTCGACGGCCTTCGACCCTACCAGCAGGTGCCGTTTCAATACTCACTGCACATTGTCAAGGAACCGGGAGCCCCCCTTGAGCATCGCGAGTACCTGCACGCTGAAAACAGCAACCCGGTAGAGGCTCTTGTTGGAAGACTCAAAGAAGATATCGGTGACAACGGCAGTGTGATCGTTTGGTATGCGCCATTTGAAACAGGTCGCAACCGTGAGATGGCGGACATGCAGGCTGAACATGCCGATTACCTCAAAGGGTTGAACGACCGCGTTGTTGATTTAATGGTGCCGTTTAAATCAGGTTGGTTTGTCGACAAGGCTTTCATGGGTAGCGCGTCGATCAAAAAGGTGCTGCCGGTGCTGGTGCCGGAGCTCACCTATGAGGGCCTAACGATCAACAACGGCGAACTCGCGCAGAGAGCCTGGATGGATATGTACCTTGAAGGCAAGGCACAGGCTGAAGAGGCCAGAGTACTCGATCACTTCGTCGACGCGGTTCTTGATGTTGGGTCTGCGCCGGGTCTTGTCGAACAGCGCGTCGACACCGCCTTCGTCAACCGCTGCCTTGTAGCGATAGAACGTGTCGCGCGATAGCCCCATCACCTTGCAGGCTTTCGAGACGTTGCCCAGTTCTTCTGCCAGATTGAGCAGGCCGAGCTTGTGTTTGATGATCGTCTGGTTAGTTTCCAACATGAGGGTTGCCTTTCATGGCTTTGGTGAGTCGTTTCGCAACAACCATCAAAGTCGGTAACCCTCGCCTGACAAGGCGATGTGTCAGATCAAGTGTGGAGTTCTACACCTAACAAGGGACATCACCAAAGCGACGCAATAAGTAAATCGGGATTGAGTGAAGTCGTCAGCTTTCTGGGAGCTTCGGGCATCGTCGGATAGCGCCTCGTCGTCATGGGCCAAGAAGAGACCTAAGCAGGTGCAACATGCACTGAGCACCCGATCAAAGATCAGTCACACAAGTCGACAGGGTATAATGAGCGAGCTCTGCATCGCACCAACGACAACACGCATGGCATTGAAGAATACGTTCCCTGGCTTGCGGAGCGGGCAAAAAGCGTTTCTTGCTCTGCACGCTCTCCGCAAATGAGGTTTTCGCTTAAACTAGATCAACTAGCAGTAGACTGAGCATAGAATTGGTCGATCGGCTTGAGCGCCTCGTAAGCCTTACCTAACTCTTTGACGTCGGTCTCGAACCAACCACGAAGCCATTGTTGATATTCTGACTGCCCAATTTGTTCGTCAAGTCCGCTGTACTTAATGTTTGACGAAACATGCATCGCCATAATCCCTGACATTAAAGCGCGAAGCACGCCGTGTGAACCCGCTGGGTCCAGGACCATCGCTGCGTCTCCGATGATGAAGTAACCATGGCCTACACACGCATTCACGTTTCGCCAAGTTACGTCTGCTCCGCGGACCGGTCCGCTGGGCTCACTATTCAATAAAGATTGGGGAGGTTCCTTTGAGCGTTTTTTTGGATCGAAGCTGAGCCGGCACCAATGATAGGTTCTTTCGGAAATGCGTGCCGTCCATTCCCAACCACCCCTTTGCCCAATGATTTGAGGTGTGAAATCCATCAGCGGCTTCGAGCTTTCTCGGTAACCGTAAAAAACGCGCAGCGGAGAAGATGCACGGCAAACACTGAGGCCTATTTTTCGCTGCAACCACGCAGCTTGGCCCGAGGCATCCACAACAAATCTAGACCTTATCGTTCGGCCATTATGGATTACGCCAACAACTCGGCCGTATTGCTGAAGAGGTTCTATTGACCTGCACGGTTGAATGACGCAGGCACCTAGTGCGCGGGCTCTGGAGAGGAGCTCTGCGTCCAATACCGCTCTACTGATTTGAAATCCACGCCAAGGACCGTTCTCGTCCTCCCCATATGGCTCAAATGTAGATTTTTCAGCCCAAGACACGTACTGACCTGTTGGTCTCACACAGGTGCGCGCAACAACTTGCGCTCGCACGCCCAGTTGATCCAAAATTAGTTCCACACCGGGGTGAAGGGTCTCTCCAGGCCGGAACCTCGGGAACGGTGCTCTTTCAAAGAGCATGACGGAAAGCCCCTGCAATCTCGCCCAGATCGCAGCCGCTGTTCCGGCCGGGCCCGCTCCCACAATGATAACGTCAACGACGGAGCTCATACGCCTTCCACTGGCCTGCTTTATCATCTCTCATGAGGACGATGGACGGATCTGCATATATTTCAAGCAGTTTGTCATACTTCACAATTTTTCTCGAAAACTTAGCAGGATCGGGATGCGTCTCAGGACCGTTGTGCCGTATGATTTCATAGCGATACACAAACTCGCTTTGAACCGTCCTTCCGGTATCCGCCAGCGCTTTCATTAGTCCCTCATCATCATGCTTCGGCCTCTTGAATGACAGAACCGCAATCCCGGCTTTTGCCTGACGCGTTGTGGCGTTCAAGGTCTCGTAAACACGAGCCATTACTAAGGTTCGAGCGATGTACTCTTGAGCGGTCATTTGAGCGATCACATCAATTTCAAACTTCTTGTCGATCGCTGTCTGGACGTAATCGGCATATGCGAGGTCAAAGTAGTCTACAGTTTTTGCATTGTAATCAACAATGGGGCCATGAAATCCGTCCCATGGATTGCCGCCGCCAATTCCTAAAACCTCATCTTCCAGAGGGGTCGCGGTTGCATAACCGGGGGTTGGCGCGAAGGCCCGCGCAATATCAGGAGACGCGGCGGGCCAGAAGGAACTCAATGCGGCGCACAACTTGGTATCTTCAATAAATGGGGATCCCAAACCATAGGTGTTGAAATATGTCTTGCCCGGGACCAGTCCATTTTCTGTGGCGGTCTCGGGACTTCTATCGAATGACACGTCCCACCCTGGCGCAAAAACGCCGGCCGCTCCGTCTGGCAACATCGACGAACGGAAGTTCTCTTTCCGTCGAGCGTGAGATAGCACACCAGCGCCTGATCCATAATGGCCAACGATTGCCGTCATCGTGTCATCGTCTGCATTAAAATTCGCATCTGGTAGTTCAAGGTTCGCCATAAATCGCTGCTCGGACAACGCTTCTGGTGCACCAGGACGTTCCGGCCAAATCTTATCCAGTAAAGACGGAGGCGATGACTGATCTGTCCAATCCATGAGGTCCGTTTGCTTCACTTTTGGAAAGAAATCTGGTGCGGCCAATACCGAACAAGCAGCAAGGCGCCGCGGCAGCTCTAGAGCAAGTGCACTACACTCGACGTCGACCCATCCATCGGCTGTGAAATCAAGATAATGCTGCGCCCTGTATCCTCCCTTCTTGATAGTCTCAATCGCATCTTTATCGTCAAGTAGATTTGTCACCGTTCCGTTCTCATCCACTTTGTGAACGGCGTGAAGGTATTCAGGCGCTGCTCGCGAATTGCCCGGTGTTGGTGACAAATTTAACGTGGAATGAAAAACACTCCAGGCACCGCGCTTCTCCGCGGGTACAATGTAGGTTAGCGGCTTGTTTTGATATTCTGCTCGAGCTACTAGAGCTTCCTTAGGTTCTGGAACAAGCAGCCAAGCGCCATGATCCGACCGAGTCGAGAATTCAGCTAGATTTTTCGTGATTACAAAAGGCTCCTCACTCAGACTTGGTTCTGACCAGCCACCATCATGACCGTTCGCCAAGAAGTACAAGTGAGCACGTCGCAGTTTCTCGTTGACATGGCGCGCCCAAAGCTTCACCTCGATATGCAGACCGCTGATGCATTCGCCGCCGTCGAACAGTTTGTGTACAGGCAACCAAAACTTTCGATCCGTGTCAGATATGGCAGTGCCTTCCACCGCTGCTGCGGGTGCGGCACCACCAGCCGATTTTGAGGTCAACGCGGTCGTTGATGGTGGCGACTGCGTATCGTTTGCTCGGACAAAGCGTTGAGGACCGTGGCGATCTGCTTCACCATCTACGAGTGCCGCGATGTAGGCGGTGTAACGACAGGGTAGAACGCGCAGCTCTGTTGGGTTGCCGTCGACAAAAGGACGATATCCGCGCGATTCGCCATCGTATTGCGGCTGTTCCGTCCCCACGCGAGAGATGCCGGTTCTCGAATAGCACATGTCCGCGTGTTTGCGATGAACGGTCTCAACCCCAGGACGATATTCATTGGCATAAACGACGATCGCCAAAGGCGCCCCATTTGTCGAGACACGAATTTCTTCGATGGTTGGAGGCGATATGCCATAGACGTAGTCCTCCACCGCCTCGATCTCAGAGGGCGTAGGAAAGCCTTCAAGCGCAACAGGTTCCCCGCTTTCATCGGGATAGGTTGTAACGCGTGGCGATGCCAGTGCGTGAAACACGAGACTGAGAGCGGGTTGACCTTGCTCGATCCCTCGCTCTCCCTCAAGCGCAAAGTCCTCGAATCCTGGGTGGTCGCGCTTGATGCTGTCCAATGGACGAGTGAGCTCGCTTACCAGGTCGCTCGCACCAATGTTGAGGCCGTGCAAACTGAAAAGCTCAGACCAGCCAAGCGGCGCCAGTCGGTCCAATGCAACCTTTACGAAATCCAGCAAACTGCTGCGTTGATCGCTGTCTTTAAAACTCTCCTGACCAATTCGGCTCGAATGGAGGAAGCTTTTAAACTGATAATCAGATCGTATGGGATGATCTGAAGGATTGCCAAATCTACGATTGCTGTCAGCCATTCTTATGAACCATTTTAACAGGTCGATCAGGCCTGGAACGAGTAATGTGTAACCGATTGTCCAGCTGATGACGGTTGCGATTCCAAAACAAAGACCAAATTACACGGTCAACCGCCCAATTCAGTCGAGCGAGCAATTGCGCTCGGCCTCAGCCGCAGCTACTGAATGAAAACACCATAATTGAGCAGTCGCACATCGAAGTGCAAAAACCCTTCCGCTTCGATCTCAATCTCAGAAGTCCGCCCGTCATCTAGCACGACAGCATGCTTGGCGGGCGCCCCATCCCGTTTGATCAAAGGATCTTGCGGCGAAGGTCGAAGTACACCGGGTGGTGGCATCCAGACCAAATGAAACGCATTGTCGACAATGGCTGCGCGTCGAATCACTACCGGAGAAACATCCCGGATCTTCTTCGATGGGACTTTGAACCCTCCAGTGGAAGGCCCGCCTGGCGACCAAAAATCTGGCGCTGACTTGAGGCGTGCGACCGAGTGAAAACCAGGGGCCCGATTGATTTTATGGTCGATAAAAACATCAGCGTCATCGCCGTATATGATATATTCAAGACCGTCTGGGAAAGGGATGTCTGGTTCAAAAACGTGAAAATGCAAAACCTTTTCAATTCGAATTTTGACACTGTCTGCCTGGGTGCCTGGAACCAGCCTGTTTCGCCCGTCAACTTCGTAGGTCAATGAACAGTGCGGGAGCTCCTTCACCGTACCATTGCCGATGTCTTCTAGCGCCAAATGATCATGGAATGTATCTACGCGTTTCTGGCCGTAGTCGGAATTCCGCAAATCAAGGTATGCCTGACGGTCACTATCTTCAACAAGACAGCCAAGCAAAACAATCTGAAAGTGGTGGCGAGGATCAGCAATGATTGGTGTATGCGACATGTACAGTCGATCAGGGGTACCACCACCGGTTACGAAACCGTGATAGTGCTTTGCGTGATGCCCTGTTCCAGATCCTGGTGGGCCGACTTCGACATTGCCGCTTTCTACAACGGTAACTGTACCCTTCATGTGCGGGTGATAGCGGCAATAGTAGTCAACTGAGCCAAGCTCTTCGAATAGGATGGGACTAGACACGTCGCCCGGCAGCAGTGCACCGGCATTAAAGTAGTACGAAGCATCGCGTGCGGTTTCGACAGCATGAGGCACGGGATCCAGATTTTTCCACTCGACCGATGTTCCTTTGGGTACTTTGAGTGTCGGCAATCCATGATGTTGAATATGTATAGTGACGACAGCCATCGAACATCTCCTTTACGAATACGCGGACTTCAGTGCCGATTGCGCTACGATCATCCCGCCTTGGCTTGCCAACGTCCACGAGTTGGTGGAGAGAGAAGAGCTACAACCTCTCCTAAATCCATACTTTGCTGCACCTTCACACACAACATGGTGCTGCGCGCTCAGCTTCTCGCCCAGAATGCTTCCATCTATCATAAGAGGTTTTTAATCATTGCTGCGGGCTCAACATCAGAGACCCGTTCCATCGTATTAATTGAGACATGCGGCCAACGGGCCCTTCCTGGGTGCCCATCCGGGCGGCCAATGAAATCAAGTATTACATTTTGTGCGTACTGCATGAAGTAACGGTTCATTCCCGACTTGGAGTCTTCAATCTCGTATATCAGAAATGTTGAGTTCATTGCCGTTGCATCAGCTTGCCGAACAACGAATGGAATATTGATTATTCCATTGTGGGTGAACCTGTTCACAGCAGCATGATCCAACGTCGAGTCCACTCGCAAACGCATAACTCGTTTCATTTTCCCAATCGGAATTATAATCTGTTTAAGCGTGTGCCGAAGAAGCTCCGTTGCATGAACTGGGTCGAACCCTTTAAACCCTGGAATAGGCTCCTTTCCTCTATAGGGGTTTTCATGGAAATGTCTATATGGCTCAAAATAGTCAATGATTATTTCACCAGTATCCGGGTCTTTAATCGGTTCAAGGTCGATTTCATCTGGATTCTCACCGCCTCCTACGACTACGCCATTGATGTCTGGTATTAGCGATCTTGGCAGCGCTTTGAGTTGCTCCTCACTAGGATTCTCGAGAAGTACAAAATCGTCCTCATCGTCCTCACTCGCTTTTCTGTTTGGGGCTCGCCCAATAGCAAGGAAGCTGTTTCCGTGCGGAATCGTTCCCAGACGCGCTATATTGATGTCATCAGTATTTTGATCAATCATATGAAGCCAAAGCCCTGGCTCCTTATGAATCCGCTGGCCATCAAATCTTTCGTGCAGGCCGGACTTGCCAAACTCATCAGAGTCGATCTGCGATATTTTCTGAAAATAATCCAACGCCACAATAGTCTGGTCGGGACTTCCGGTGTCGGGATCAGTATTTAATCCGCGGTTCGGAACACCTTTGTCTGTGATCGCAAAGGTTAAATCTTCGTGATATTGATTCATCAACACCCTGAAGCCATTGCTACCATTTACAAACGGAAGGGCCATCATATTGAATCCGTGCCCTTTTAGTTCTTCTGTGTTTCCCCAGGTGCCGGGCAATAGCCTAAGCGGCCCAAGCACGGGATCATCGAATTCAGCAATCGCCGCGCGGCGACCGGCTTGAGTTATTTCAGATATTACCTCTTTATTTCTATTTGCCACTTTCTTATCCTTCGACTTTTTTTGCGTTTGAACCGTAACATCTGTATGCTGGCCTGCTAAGCCCCATTTGATAGTATGAGGGCCAATTCCATTAGACCAGCAGCTGGCTCACTAACTTAAGTTTCGAGCTACAGATCCGTCGAAGGTATGGCTGACGCCACACTGACACGACCGGCTCGAACCAGACCTGAGTGAATCCACCATCGACCGAGTTGCGACTAACCCAATGATCATTTGGCCAACGACCGCGTTTGCTTTCACTCTCCATGCGTTGCACTGTTGTATCACAAAATCGCTTCAAAAAAGGCCTTCGCATCGAGTCGGCCGTGACCGATTTCTGGGCGGTGAGGATTGCTGTCGTTAGCGAGCGTACGCACCAAAGCGCGTTGAAACTGTACTGCATTTAATTGATGTTCGGGCCCCTTCTTGTGAAGATAGGACATGGCCAAAGCCAGAACCCCGGTCACCAAAGGGGCCGCCATGCTCGTCCCACTATCCGCAACATTCTCGTCCAGCGTTCCGGCCCGTGCCGAGCTGATCGACACACCCGGCGCAATCAAATCCGGTTTAGCGCGATTGTCACGGGTGCGACCGACCGAAGAGAACTCGGCCTTTTTCAATGGCTCACTAGCGTGACAGGCTGCAACGCAGATCACGGTGCGTGCGGTGCCGGGAATACTGAGAGTCATCTTGTTGTCGGAGTTCTGGAAGCGGACGGCGCGAGCGCCGTCGCGCTCGACCCATGCATCAATAAACCCTTTGTCACTGGAAATACTGACACCAAGAATGCGCAGGCGCCAAAGGCCTTCCGGAATCGGTCTGTTCGATGTGGTCAATGTAATTCGCAAAAGTGAGTCACCATTGTCATCATGGACTGGTTCCAGATCGATGTCCCAGAGAACGCCACCTAGTGTTTTTTTGAAAGTTGGTGCCGCTTCCGAAACGACATCCGATTCGCGCCCCAACGGATCGACCAATGTGAATTCCAGCCGATCACTTGAATCGAACCAAACCTCGATATAATCGCTGTGTCTCGATTTATTCGTCGTTGTCCAAGTAAGTTCGTTCTCGCCTTCAAACAACTGATTGCGCACGTGGCCGCTTTGTCCGAATTCATTCCCGGCAGACTTTACAATGGCGAACCCCTTGACCCGACGACCGAATTCGTTTCGGTCAAGCGAAATTTGATCAAATGCGGTCTCAAGTGGCGATGAGCCATCGTGAGCGCCGGCGTTCATGCCGAGCGACACGTTGACCGCCATTGGAAGCGCTTCTGCGATCACCGCCGATCCCCCATCGTAGACGCGCCGCAGAAAGTCGATCCCGTCCGCGTGTGTTTTCGAATAGCCAAGGCTTGGCGGATCTTCCGGATTAGTCCGCATGTTCGGAATAACAACGACCAACCGGGCTTCGGGCGCGACGCCTGAGGAAGGGCCACCGGTCGTTGCGCGCCCAGCCGCTATGCCGGCAACATGTGTGCCGTGGCCGCCGACGATAGGGCGTTGATCTCGCAATGTCGCTGTTGCATCCTCAGTCTTGAACTCGGCCAAGTCCGCTGCCATATAGAGGCGCCCATAGTCCTGCGGGAAGTGCAATGGGTCGACCTTGTTCGGCGTATGCTCTGTCGAGTTATCCAGCTGATCCCAAACAGCGAGGATACGCGAATTGCCATCGGCATCGCGAAAAGCCTCGTGGAGTATGTCTATTCCTGAGTCGATTAGGCCGATAAGCGCCCTATCGCCTTTCTCTTCGACCGGCAAACTTGATGTTGGGTTAGTCAAGACGCCACTATGAATGTCATCGGCACCGACGAACGGAACTGCCGTACTTAGTTCTTGAACGCCAGCGTCTCGACTGATCGTTGCCGAGATAACGTCGGGATGGCTCTCAAGCGCCTTCAAGGCATCAGCTGTACCCGACGCCGATACAATGGTGCCGATTTGCGAACTCACGCGGATGCCTTGCGGAGCAAGCCAGGGGGCGGCAGAACGCAACCGAATTAGAACAGGTAGCAAGACGTCCTTATCGTCTCTGTCAACGAAATCGCGGCCAGGTTGGATTGTTCCAAGCGGTGAGTTTGGTTGGAATTTAGTGACGCCTGAGAGAACCTGTTTGGCGATTGAGATGGAGGGAGCGAATATGCTTTCGTTCGATACTTCTGGGCGGCTGACGTGGCGGCGGATGAGATTGACGTAGCGCCCGATGTCATGGTCAGCGATACCAGGGATTAGGCCTTTTGCAGTAATGTCAGCGAGATCGCTCTTTGTAACAGAACTGGATTCAAGTGCAGTCTGCTCCGGAGTGCGCTTATCAAGGTAGTTTTCCGAATCTGCAGAAACGTCTCGTAGTTGGCGTTGCAGCTTTTCGAATTCTGCCTCTGAGATCACACGGCTGCGCGCGATAGTTTCCAAGCTACCCGGAAGTGATTTTCTGATACCACCAGATGTATCGAAATGAGTGAGATTCTCGCAATGGGTATACCCAGGGGGAACGATGGCAACTATATCGTCGTCATTGACGAACCTTTGATAGCGCTGACCAAACTGGGCATCAACGCTAGTGGCAGCATCGTCGTTGGCGAACAATGGTTGACCAAATGTGTATATGTCGGTGGGAATCTCGGGGGTTGCCAGGTTACAAGCCAGAATCGCGGCAATCGCGCCGCCGCGACTGTGCCCCGCAAACCAAATTCTTTTCGTCGGCCGCGATGCGAGGAATTCCGCTATTTGCGGTTCGATCGATTTTGAAGCGATCAAAAAACCGTCGTGCGCTCTGCCGCGACTATTCCATGGATCGGAATCGGCATTGAGATTGCTCAACCAGTCTACGAGACTCACCGTCCCACGGACCGCGATCACAGCGGTGTCTTGACCGAACGCCATAAAACCTGGTGCGTCGCCTTCAATGGCAACGACTTCAGAAAAGCCCCCACGGTCTGTCGCCATGCGACGAACGACATCATGGCTACGATAAGTTAGTTCGCTTGCCGAAGCTAGCGACAAAGCTGCTTGCCAAAACGCATTGCTGGCAGGGACGGAGTTCAGCTTAAGAGGTGCAAGTTGAAACGTCATGGTTTAAGTCGGCTTGGTTCGCTAATGAATTGAAAGTAGTATTATCGCATTCGATAGATTGCTAAGTTTTCGCGATGCCGGCCGCTAAAGCGGCCGACAGTCTCCCGAGTGCCGAGTCAGATTGGAATTTTGCTCTGAAAAACACTGGCTTTGGTAATAGCTTCTGATCCATCTTCGTTCTCAATCTTATTGGTCCGGAAGCAGGTATTAGTAAAATTGTAATCCTTGGCTCCACGAACCAAGATGCCTTCGACTTCGCCGCTAGTGTTGAACACGGGCGACCCTGAATTGCCACCATAGGTATCAAGATTCGATATCAACCAAGGGTCAAGATCTCGAAGGAGTTTAGTTTCGCTGCCAAAAGCGATTTTCACAGGCAGGCCACTCGGATAGCCAATGACGCCGAGATTGCTGTTGAGAGCAGGGGTACCGGAAACACGCACTTTGAGCGGGTCAGCGACACTAGCTGGCACAGCACGATCGAGACGAACGATAGCAAAGTCCCCCGAACTGGAGAGGTCGTGGGCGATCAACTCCTTTCCGAAATATACCTGGTCAGCATTGAACTGGGTCGTGCCAGCATCCGTTGGAGAGTTGACTTGGAAGCCAAATATGTAAGCTGTATCTTTGATCTCGTCTTCGGTCTCACCGCAATGCCCAGCGGTTACAATGACGTCAGCTCCGACCAGAAACCCAGAACACCAACCGCCCGTATGCTGACTCGCGAATCGCTCTCCTGAACAGGGTGGCAGCGGTGGACTAAACTGCGTCTCACGTTGTCGGAAAGGGTTTACTTCTAAGGCGAAAGTTTCGTCGCCGTTATCTGCAATGCGCGACTTGTTAGTTAGAATGACTGTCGCTTCGGTTAGTTTGCGGCGGAGCGCGTCATCACCAATGTTGCCTAATTCGTGAATATCTTGGCGATCGTCTTCGCCTGCAACAACCTCAATTCCCGTGTCAACGCCATTCGCCAATTCCGGCATTGGGATCAAAGAAACATCATGATAGGTTCTTCGAATTTTTTCTTCATCCATAATTCAAATCCTAAGATAAATATTTGACATTAAGTTATGTAAAAAACGGCGTTTATACGCGGTTGATCGACTTGCCAGCCGCAGAGCGGCACAATCAGTAAAGCGGTCGTCGATCACGCAATAGTTTTCGCAATGCGACGCTTTGTCAAGACCGTGTTGTGTTTTCGCGTTGTAAAGCCTTTCGGACACCGGCCCACGGCACTCGCCGCCACCCTCGTCATTGGGCCGGTGTCCGAAAGGCTTCACGCAATCTGATCATTGCTGCCGTCGCCACGATGGCCGGACTTGCACTTGCTCGGGTCCGCTTTTGGGCGAGCAAGTCTGTGGTGCACTGCAATGAGAGATCGTTGCCGACTTCCGAGTTGGGTCAAACGCTTCGTCTCTTAAATGTCGGCTTCCAAGACATGGCTTCCCATGCCTCTACGAGATCTCAAAACGCGCGGCTAATGCTGCCAATAGAAGTCGTTTGTTGCCGGTCGGTACGACCTCAACTGCGGACCTCGATGACTAGCGCCTTCATCTCACCGCTGCCAGCACGACCGAATTCCGATCCTGTGTTTTCGTGACTACTAGCAGCCTTACAATGCCGCCATGCGATGAACCAAAAAATGCTCATCGGCCACTTGTAAAATATTGCTAGAACATTGATTTAACTGAAAATAATTGTTTACATGCACATTTTAATCCGCTAACGTATTAATGTAGGCTATGGGCATGGTGGCCGGGGCACTGCTTCAGCATGCCGAGCCCCCTGAACCTGCATATTCTCGAAACCATCGCGTGTATTAGCCCTCTCAACTCTGGGAGGTAGAGGCCGCTTGGGCTCATTTCAGTTGGAGGAATTCGTGTTACGAAAACAAGCCAAAACCATATCGCCGGGCGGGCTTAGAAAACTACTCGCAGCAGTTCGCAAGGGGGCTTACCCAGAGCGCGACCGGGTCATCGTGCTACTCTCAGTCCGAGCTGGTTTGCGCGCGTGCGAAATCGCAGGGCTCACTTGGGGCATGGCGCTTGATCCGAACAGTCGAATATCCAGTGTGCTCGACATTCATTCCCGAATAGCGAAGCGAGGCTCGGGTCGAAGGGTACCCATTCACCCACAATTGCGTTCAGCACTCTGCGACCTCATGCGCAAGTCAAAAACGGCTTCCATTGCGCCCGATCAGCCCGTGATCAGATCGGCACGAAGTGGGCACATGCGTGCCAACAGTATCGTCAACTGGTATGTCACGACCTTTAAAACCCTGAACCTTGAAGGCTGCTCTTCGCACTCCGGCCGCCGAACGTTCATCACGAGGGCCGCACGTTCAGCGCATCGCGCGGGAGCAAGCTTGCGCGACGTGCAGATACTGGCAGGCCACCGCTCCATTGAAACTACTCAGGGCTACATTGATGGCGACACCGACGCGCAACGCAAACTTGTCAAACTGCTTTAGGGAACAAATCATGAACAATGCAGCCAAGAAAACAGCAGCGATCCGAGAACTAAATGATCGCTTCCGTAAGACATTGACAGGAGGCGCTGTGCTGATGACGGCGGGCATCGTCGCAATGGGTGCAGAAAAACAGGAAGCGATCATTGCGGCGGTGCGCGTGTTTTCCGACTTCGATACCGACAACGATCCCTGGGGCGAACACGACTTCGGAGCCGTCGAGGTCGCCGGTGAGAGGATCTTCTTCAAGATCGATTATTACGACCCCGTCCGTGCAATGCATTCGGAGGACCCCGCGGATTCCACGCTAACCGAGCGGGTGATGACGGTCATGCTCGCAGAAGAATATTGAGGTTTTCGGTGGCATGACACAGGAGCCGTTTGAACAGCCTACCGGTAGGCGTAGCGGTGCGGAGTTGGAGCCACTATGCCAGGGAGATCTTGATGGTCTCTGCGGAGTTTATAGCGTTGTGAATGCCGTACGAACTCTATGCCCGGAAGCTAGCGATACTTGTTGTGAGCAGCTATTTCGCCAGCTCATGAAGCGGCTTAGCAAAGATGGCAGAACGCCCGCCGCTGTAGTTTGTAACGGTCTCGGCACACGCAGGCTGCGGTCCCTTGTCGAGTGCGCATCAAAATTCGCGACTACGCGCCTTGATGTTCAATTGCATGCACGAAAACTCAGGAAACCGAAACGCAGAAACATGTCGACCAGTAAGCTTTGGAGAATTCTTTCGGAAGAGCTTAGTGCTGGAAGGGTCGCCATATTGCGGCTGGGCGGGCGGGAAAACCATTGGACCCTTGCTGTCCGCATCACAGAGCGCCAAATACGTCTACTCGATAGTAGCGGCCGGCAGGTACTTCAACGCAGCCGTTGCACGATTGGAGACGACGCGACACGGGTAATCCTGCATGTGGCCGATATCACCGTCGTTGAAAGGCTAGGCACCAGATAGATAGATTTATTTTCGTTGCTTTTTTGCTGCCTTCTTCCTTGCTCCACCGGATTTCTGCCCTCCGGCATCCCCTTCCTGTTGGGACAGAGTCGTCACCAATGCGACCGCCATCGCAAGCCTTTCCTCGTCAAGCGTCTGGCAGGTAGCAAGAAGCTTTGCCTCAAGTTTGCGGCGCTTGCCGCCACTGCCTTCTGACTCGACACCCAGCAGCCAGTTCGGCGTGGTCTTCAAAGCATTCGCAATGCGTACCAGAGTACCAAGATCAGGTTGCCGACGTCCGCGAGCGTAGTGGTTATAACGACGCTCATTGAGGTCAGCCAGCCGGGCGACCTCAGCCTGCGACAGGCCAAGGTCGTTCGCCCTCTCCTGAAGTCGCTCGACGAATATCTCCATGCACCATTTTGTTGACTCGCATCTCCGTATCGTCGATGTACATTTTGGTGCTTAATGACTACAAAATGGTACGTGCAAGAGCCATTGTGAATGGTTCATAGCGCTGGTGGTGAAACCAGCCTCCTCAGAGAGGTTGAGCAATTCAAGAGAATAGGGTGGAGAGGTGAAGGAGCACGTTCTTGAAATCGTTGTTGCACTTGCGACAGTGCTCGGCACTGTGTTCGCGGGTATGCAAGTCCTGAAGTCCTCCAAGAAACAACCAAGGGCTAACGAAGCAAAGGATTGGCAATCCGCTTGCAGAGAAGACACCGCTGAAGCTTATCAGAGCTTTCTCGACAAGTGGGGGGATGGTCCTCATTCGGAGGAGGCACGAAATCTCCTCGAACATCGCGCCTCGGGTCGAATTCGAGCGCTGGTTGGCTTTGGTGATGACGATGACGAAAGTCATTGGCTGAAGCCAGGTGACTCATTCAGCGACTTCGAAGGCGCCCCGGATATGGTTGTCATTCCGAGCGGCTCTTTCATGATGGGAAGCTGCGGAGATGTCAGCACCGATGACTGTGAAGCAGACGAGCAACCTCTGCATGAGGTAACTATTGAAAAGGCATTCGCAGTCGGCAAGTACCCTGTCACGTTTGACGAATGGGAGACCTTTCACAGCGCCACCAGCACAAGAAGGCGGATCGAGGATGAAGGGTGGGGAGCGGGGCGGCGGCCAATAATCAAGGTGTCTTGGGATCGCGCGCAGGAGTTTGTCGAGTGGCTGTCGACTGCAACAAGCAAACGGTATCGACTGCTCAGCGAAGCAGAATGGGAATACTGTTGCCGAGCCGGGTCGGAGACTGACTACTCGACCGGCGAAACCATTTCGCTTCACCAGGCTTGCTATGACGGCAATCGAACTGAAGAGGTCGGTAGATATGGGCCAAATGATTTTGGGCTTCATGACATGCACGGAAACGTCTGGGAATGGTGCGAGGATCTTTGGCATTCAGACTATTTCGGCGCTCCAACAGATGGTTCAGCATGGCTGGCTGGCGGAGAGCAAAGCCGGTTGGTTCGAGGAGGGGCATGGGATGAAGTGGACGATGAAGAGCACGAGAAGCCTTTCTACTTGCGGAGCGCTGTGAGGTACCCGTACGCGCCAGCAACACGCCGAACGACCATAGGTTTTAGGGTCGCGAGGGAGTTGTGAAACGAGGAAAAAGTTCGCATGGCGGCCGAAGGCTACACGTGCCCGAGTGCGTATTCATGTATTCACACTATCGTTGCCCACGGAGCTGGACAATCGTTCAGCGAAGCCGCTTCACCGGACATCGTGCAAACCCTTGCCGATTCTCCAGGTGGGATCCCGGGAAACTCTCGCTACGAGTATGAAACGGCAGCAATACGCTCTACGCCGGAATATTTGCCAAGCCCCTGCCGCCAACGCAGTGGGTCGACTTCAACATTTCGATAGAACGCGGGACATGGACGGTCTGCCCTCGATAGCTGACGGTTGTGAGAATATCGCGCGAACTCGAAGCAAGAGCCTCAGCTCCGGACGACGCACGCTGTCGGTGCTACGGTCGAGACGGGACAAATCCTGAATAGCTTTGACACTCGCGAATTTTGTTACCCCAGAACCAGATGGGATTAACCCCATAGCCTGCCCGATGCGCCAACGATGACAGTGATAAGGCCGAGGATCGTGTTGATGCCGACGATGCGCCGAATGTCATTCAGATGTCTTGCTGCCGACGCCCAGTCTTTTGCGGTGACGCCATTACGAAAGTGCCGATAGGGAGCAAAGTAAAGCAACAGGAACAATCCGATCATTAGGAGGCCAAGCATGTGCATGATGTGAACATGCACTCCGGCTGATCCGAAACCGCCGAAATATTTGAATACCAGCACGTAACCCGAAACGGGCAGGGCGATGACAGCAATCCAAACCCAAATAAAGAAATGAGAAAATACGTCGCTCCAAAGCGTGAGTCGCTGTTGTGGTTCGAATGCGCCCAGTGATGGACGCAGTACTAAGTAAGCGAAGAACATTCCGCCAACCCAGACAGTTGCTCCAATGGCATGAATCGCGATTGCGATGGACGATACATATTGCATCATAACAGCCTTTTATGCAGTTGTTTCTTGCAGGCTGCATAGCATTGGGCGGGAGCTAAGCCCACCGCTTTGATAGCACGAAATCTTGTCGGTCCGTTCCTGACCGTTGCATGCGTTTTATAGCTGCTCCACGCACCTCAATATTCATTTGGAATGAGTGATCCACGCCTTCTCGTGCCGGCTCGCGTCATTGGACGCTTTGGCCCCCGCGGCCCCTGACGCAACTTGCCCAAACGGCAGCAATAGCTCCAGCAGCGGTCGATTTGCTGCATCGAAGCGAAGCTTCGAAGAGGGCCAACTGCACTAAATCGCTGCGCGATACCTAGCCGCGTTGGGGCTGCTGGTGCAGGCAATAACCATCATTGAGATCGCTGCAAGGCAGCCGGGGACGTTGTCTTGAAGATTGAGGTTCTCAACCTTGATCGACAGGAGTTCCCCATGAGTACCGATATTGCCGTCACACCGTTGCGCCAGCGCATGATTGCAGACATGGCCCGTTGCGTATGTGAGAACAAAAACGGTCTCGGTGGATCAGCCGACTTGAAGGACGGACCGACAACATCAAAAGAATTTTGCAGCGCACAGCAGGCTTGCGTGCCTCGGCCGTTCGTTTTGAAGATCCTTGCAACATCGTGATGCGCACCGGCACAGAGTCGGCTCGGGGTTGACCTGAGCTCCGTCTTCCATCCAGTCAAAGGCAGAGTCCTGGGCTGTTATCTTGCCGCTCCCCGGTGGTAACGGCAAGGGCAAGATGGTCGGCGTGAAACTCCTCCGGTGTCTGGTTTTCGAGCGCCGAATGCGGGCGCACCTGATTGTAGTCGGCCCGCCATTCCGACAGTAGTTATCGGGCTTCCGAAAGCGTCGAGAATGCCGTTTCGTTCAGACATTCATCTCGGAGCCGTCCATTGAAGCTTTCAACGAACGCGTTCTGCTGCGGCTTGCCGGGCTGGATGTAATGCCAATCAACCCCTGCTCCTTGCGCCCACTTCAAAATCGCCATGCTGGTGAACTCCGTGCCGTAGCACATCAGGAACTTGGTCATTGGAGGCCCTGATCGCCTGCGGCGCCTCAACACGCAGGCAGGCGATCAGGGCCGGGCTGCAGATCTCTAAAGTGAAGGTATCGAATCACCACTTTGGAGAAGCCCGACCATGACCAGACTAGAGACTATGCCAACGGATGTCGCGTTGGTAGCCATCGATGTTTCCAAGAACCGCAATGACGTGCTGATCCAGGTCCCAGGACGGGATCGCCGTCGGCGACTGGTGGTACCCAACACACGGGTGGAACATGATCACTTCGTCGCTTTGCTCAACGATCTGGGATGTCCCGTTCTGGCCGGGTTCGAGGCGACCGGAAACTATCACAGACCGCTCGCGTATCGATTGCTTGAAGCAGGCGTGGGCCTACGACTTGTCTCGTCGGTTGCCCTCGCACGGACGCGTGAGGCTCTGCATAACGGCTGGGACAAGAATGATCCGAAGGACGCCCAGGTCATTCTTCACATGCTCAGGATTGGTGCGACACCGACCTACCTCGATCCCATCCGTGCCGGCATCAACGACATCCAGGAACTGTCGAAGACGCATGAGGTCGTCTCGAAGGCCAAGACAGAACTCTGGCACCGACTGCTCACACATTATCTACCACTCTACTTTCCCGAAGCAGCAAGGTTCGCTGGCAACTCACGCAGTGATTGGTTCTACGCCTTCATTGAGGCGTTCCCAACGCCGGCGAGCATCACAATCCACGAGAGGGATGCCATCATTGACGCGGCCTGGGACGTCGTCGGCAAGAAGGTCTCGAAAGCCCGGCTTCTGGGCGATATTTACGAGACAGCTCAGTCATCTATCGGCCTGCCTGTAGATCTCGACAGCCCTGCCATCGCGATGTTCCGGATGGTCATCGCAGAGGGACGCAGTCTGATCCGGCAACGCGATGAGATCGAACGTCAGGCCGAAGCTGCCTTGCACGATCACCCAGACTTTTTTCGTCTGCGCCAGCTTCCAGGCATCGGTCCAATCATCGCCATGACGATCCTCGCCGAGGCTGGCGACCTGCGTCGGTTCCGCCATCACCGCCAGTTCTTGAAGTTCTGCGGTCTCGACCTGGCGACATATCAGTCTGGTCAGTTCCGCGGTCAGACCAAGCTATCGAAGTTCGGCAATGCCCGGTTGCGACGTGCGTTCTGGATGGCAGCTCAAGTCGCCATACGCCAACGCGACAACAGCTTCAGATCCAAGTTCGAGCGCTATATCGCAAAAGATCGTGACAATGCCGATCTCAAGCGCAAAGCGCTGACAGCAGTTACCGCAAAGATGGCGCGTACCGCACACGCCGTCATCAAAACCGGTACCGATTATCGGCCCTTCATCGAAGAGCCGATGCCAAGCGGAAGAACCTCTATCCGTAGGAGCCGTGAGGGCGCATCAGTGACCCTGTAGATAATGCTCGGGTCTTCCGCTTGGAATTGCATCTCGTGTTAAGGACGGTGAGGACCACATGTTGCGCGTCATGGATCCTGTGTTTGCTATGGAAGAGAGCTCTTTTCTTGACGGCGGAAGCCGCTTGGACGACGTTGAATTGAGATCGCTGGCTCCGGTCAGTGAATGGAGATCTGTTGCCGACCCAACGGCCAATGTTCCTGACGTAGGACGTTGTCGGAAACGCAGACCTGAGGCTTGGCTTTCCGCCGCGCGATGATCCGATCCAGTTCGCGGCCAACCCGAGCGCCAGACAGTGACGTGTCGGCCACCAGGCCGAGGCACTCGCGGGTGTAGTCGTCGATGACACACAACACCCGGAACCGGCGTCCGTCGGTGAAGCTGTCGGACACAAAATCCATCGACCAGCGAGCGTTTGGTCCTGACGGCAATTGAATTGGTGGCCGTGTGCCAAGAGCACGTTTGCGTCCGCCGCGCTTTCTCACTTGCAAACCCTCTTCCCGGTACAGCCGCCGGAAACGCTTGTGGTTCATCACGACGCCCTCGCATCTGAGCAGGATATGCAATCGCCCCTCTCGGCGGCGCTTCGCTTGCCTGCCGGGCAGTGGATAGCCGAAACGCCGCCGTTCTTGTGCCAGCTCCCGAATGCGCCGCCGGTGAGTTGCGTCACTAACGCGACGGCTGCGGTAACGCACCATCGATCGGTCGACTTGCAGGACGGCACAGGCGCGGCGCTCTGAGACCTCATGGGTCTTGCAGACGTGCGCCACGACCTGACGCTTCGCCTCCGGCGCTACCACTTTCGGCTGTTGACGTCCTTCAGGATCGCAACATCGAGCATCGTCTCGGCCAAGAGCTTCTTCAGTTTAGCGTTCTCGTCTTCCAGGGCCTTCAGCCACTTGGCATCCGACACGTCCATGCCGCCGAACTTCGACTTCCACTTGTAGAACGTGGCAGCGCTGATGCCGTGCCGACGGCAAACATCCTTGGTTGCCTGCCCGCTCTCTTGCTCGCGCAATATCGCGATGATCTGTTCTTCTGAAAACCTGCTCTTACGCATCGTCCGTCTCCTCTCAGGGCGACAGACTCTAGCTGAAATCGAGGACCTTTGAAGGGAGCAGAACAATCTACGAGAACATTCCGCGAAACAACCTGCTAGTCCTATTTTTGGGAAATGCATCCGGACGTAGTCATTACAATAGCCCTACGTGCCTATCCCGTTAGTTCCGGAAGGCTGGATATAGCCGGGCTTGGTCGATGATTTGGCGCATGGTTCGAGTGTGTTTTGCGACAAGCCCCTCGATGGTGCGAGCTGCAATGCGCCCAACGCCAGTTGTTGTACGGCGATTGTTGTACGGCGATTGTAGCGAAACACGAATTCATCGAGATAGGCCTGCAAATGTTGCGGGCGGACCGCGCCAGCGTGCGTTCCAAGCAACCACCGTTTCAACAGCGAGGCGTTCCAGTGGGCGCTTTGCAGCCCATCATTTTTGGCGCGCTCCTTAGTTTTTTTGCACGCTGCGCTGGTGGTCGCGGGCGCCAGGGGTGCGGCGGTTGTAGCTGGCCAATCCGTCGCTCGTCACGCCAGCCGATCGAGCAACATTAGCGTCGCAGGATCGCTTCAATGTCGGCTCATCGGCGCGCCTTGCGTGTGCCAGCCGCACGCGACCTGAGCGTTCTACCGCGACCAGCACCATCTGCTTTCCCGGGCGTTTGGACCCAACAAAAGTTTCATCCATTTCAACGCCTTGGTTAAGATGTTCGCGGTCGGGGCGGACCAGTGCTGCGCGCAATTTGTGCAGCCACGACCAAGCCGTTTTGTAGGACCCAAACCCCATGATCTGCTGCAATTCCTTGGCTGAAATCCCGTTCCGCCGCGAAGAGATTTCAAACATCGCGCGAAACCACATCTTCAGCGGTTTGCGCGTTTTCTCCAGAACCGTTCCCGATGTCAAACAGGTTTGGTGCCCGCATTCGGCGCACTCGAAACGAGTGCCACCCAGCTCCGACCAAACGTCTGTCGAGCTGCATCGCGCGCACGCTGGTTTGCCGCCCCAGCGGGCCTGGATCCAGAACGCCCGGCAGTCTTCTTCGGTCGCGAAACGTTCCTCGAATTCAATCGCGGTCTTCGAAAAATCTCGCCACAGGTCGTCTTTGTGCTTTGCCTTCCGCCACCTCCTTGTCCAGAACACAGTCTCATAAGCTTCTGCCGGAATTAAGGGGATAGGCACGATAGCCCTAGGTGCCTCGAAACCATTGAGCCGCATTGCTATTTGGCAACACGTCTCATTTACCATGTGTCTCGCCGTCACCATTATATGGTGGTTGGTGTAAAAAATTCGCAACCTAGGGGCATGGCGCAGCGCACATAATCACCCCAATAGCTTGGGCAATCACAGACACGGTCTGTCGTACTTGGGAAGCCAATTTGAGGGGGAGCAATGGCCATAAGTGAAGTATACGAGCAAGGGCAAGTTCAGCGAATTTCAGCGTGTCAATTGAGATTGTTGGGGCGCGCTTGGGCATTTGCTGATGAACGACGCGATGACATCGAAGCCCACTGGCAAACACGGCTGAAGGAGAATCCTAAATTCTTTAATGGACGCGTGTTGGTGATGGAGCCACCTAGAATCGAGCGGGGCGTTCTTAGCGCTGATATGCTGGAAACCGATTTTGCGAGTTTCCTCTTCTGGAAAGAAAACGGTTGCCCCAATGCGGGTTTGTGCGATGGAACTGGTTCGGCGTTGATCCGCTCGTGTGAGGGGCATGTCCTGCTGGCGAGGCAACGGGAGGGGCATCTCAATTCTGGGTTGTTAACTTTGCCGGGTGGATTTATCGACCTCAACGATGTTCGCGATGATGGCCGTGTTGATATCGATGCCAGTATCGCCAGGGAACTCTTGGAGGAGACGGGGGTTAGCGTCGGGCATTTCTCAAGGCGACCTGGATACTTGTTGACATGCGTCGGAGTGCAAATTTCGATTGTGGTAGAATTTAGGTCTGAACTTCGGGCGGTTGAACTGCGCAAGTTGCTTTGCGATCGGATTAGTGAGCAGGCTGATCCGGAGCTGGGCGACTTCGTTGTTTTTGAACAGCCTCCTTTAGAAAACCAATCAGATGTCGTTGCCCTTTCTCGCGATGTGGTGGGCGCAGTGTTGATGGGTGTGTGAGGCCTGCGGCTGCAGCCAGCCACCAGCCGCAGCCTCAGGCCGGTGGAGCGGGTTGCCGAGACGAAAGGCAGAAGATCGCATTGGCAGCAGCGGGTGGGCTGTGTCCGACTGGCCTCGCCCACTGCCCCGTGCAGCCACTTGACCTCGCTAGCCGGCTTGGTATGCAACGGCATACCGCAGCACAATGAGGGCGGTACCGGCCCCCCATGGAGAACAAGCGATGCCCCCCGAGAAGACCGCCAAATATTTGGTCGTTTTTGCCGGACAGTCCAACATGTTGGGGCACAGGCTGGCCACCGGCGGCGATAAGGTTGTCAATCCGGATGTGTCGGCTTGGGCGCCTGACAGGGGCTGGCAGGTAGCACGCCACGGTACCGCGCCTTTCAATACTCGTGGCGATTCACCCAATAACGCCGCATTGCAGTTTGCCGACACGTTGCAGCGGGCGAAGGGCGGGCGGGTATACCTCGTGGGCAACCCGGTCAATGGTTCGTCCATTGTATCGTGGCGCAACGCCAGAGCGGAGAACCTCGCCGAGCTACTGCATCGGGTGGCAGCGGCGCTGGCTAGCCCTGAACTGGCCGGGCCCGGCGAGCGCTATGTCGACAGCCTGTTATGGTGCCAGGGCGAAAGCGACGATCCGAGTGCGACAATGGTCGAAGCCCCCCGTCTGATGGAGCGCGACGCCTATGTCGAAGCCTTTGCAGAACTGGCGGAAGTCCTTATGGCGCAGCGGTGGTGGGACGTGCGCAGTAGTCGGTTTCTCGCCAGCGAGATGGTGGAGGACGGCTGGCTCAGTGCGCGCAACGATTTCTACCGAATGCCTGCGCTCTGGCCCGAGGGGCTGCGCATGGCGGTCAGCCCTTCGGCGGGTATGGGCCATGTTGGTGACCGCGCGCACTTTGACGGCCCGGCGTTAGTCGAGATGGGCCATCGGTTGTTTGCCCTGCGTGAGCAAATGCCGGACTGACAATGTCTCTTGCGAGGGGGCTGGGTGCAGGTTTGACTTGGCCAGCGCCAGGGCATAGAGAGGAGGAGGACGCGGAGCGGTCGAGCTTGGCCGTCCTTCCAGCAGCACATGCTGTCCAATAGCATATGGCCAAGGGTTACAGACTTGTCCCAGATAGTACTATTCGGTGACGGAAAGATCGCCGAGGAACTTTACGTCTACTTTTCCAATGACAGCGCTCACGAAGTGGTGGGCTTCACCGTCGATCGAGACCATCGCCGCCACGACAATCTTTTCGGCATGCCGGTGGTGGATTTCGAAGACGTGACTGAGCGGTTCGCACCCGAGAGTTACGCGATGTTTGTCGCGATTGGCTATCACCAGCTCAACGCGCTGCGGGAGCAGAAATTTACCCAGGCAAAGGCGAAGGGCTACCGATTGGTCAGCTACGTGTCGTCGAAAGCCGCCAATATTGGGGGGGTGAAAGTCGGCGAGAATAGCATTGTTCTGGAACACGCAACCATCCAGCCTTCGGCGCAGATCGGCGCCAACGTCTTCGTCTGGAGCGGCAACCATGTGGGGCACCACGCCGTGGTGCGTGACCATTGCTACATCGCCGGGCACGTCACCATTGGGGGCGGCGCTGACATCGGTGCTTATGGCTTTCTAGGCATCAACGCCACTGTCGGCCACAATGTGGTGCTTGGCGAAAAGTGCCTCGTAGGTGCCGGAGCCCGGGTTCTGAAGTGCGCCGATGCCGGCAGCGTCTTCATCGAGCCGCCGACGCCCAAATTCCGTCTCGACAGTGAACATTTTCTCAAGATTAGCAGGCTGGAATGACGATGGCGGATCGTGGACGCAAACTATTCAATATTGGCTTTTCCAAGACCGGCACCACCAGCATCGAACAAGCGCTCATCGCGCTCGGCTACCGGATGTCGAAGGGGCACTGGAAGTATTACTATAACTACTACTTGCTCGCTATCGCCGTGCATGGCGACTACGATGAGCTTATCCGCTACACTAAGCAATTTGATGCCTTTTGTGACGGGCCATGGGGCGGCGGCACAGAGCTTTACAAGCGGTTGCTAACCGAATATCCCGACGCAGACTTTGTGCTCAGCCTGCGCGCGCCTGACAAATGGTATGACTCGCTTGTCACCATGCTCTCGCTGTTCGACGACGACGAGCGCACAATACTGAGCAGCTACCACAGCAACGGGCTTTTCGGCACCGTCTATTGGTTTCGCTACATCTTCGATATCGACGAGCTGGCGGGTAACCGTGACAAGGTGATTTCCGCCTATAATGCCTACAACGACGCAGTGCGCACCCATTTCGAACAGATTGGCAAGCCACTTCTAGTGATCGATGTATCGACCGACCCGGCACCGTGGCAGACTCTGTGCGGCTTTCTCGACAAGCCGGTGCCCGACACGCCGTTTCCGCGCCTCAACACCGCGCCGAAGGACAAGTCTGTAGCGGCCCAACGGCTGCGCAAGAACATCGCCGACCAGCTAGATCTCGATTTCCTGCTCGGCGACTGATGCGGCAATCTTATTCCACTAAACTGGCGTAGCCGAAGCCGTCGCGGCCAAAGTAGTTGCCGCAGTAGAACATAAGTGTGCGGCCGTCAGTTTCGAGGATATTGGGGTAACACACCATCTCGCTGTCCCAACCCTCGGGCGAGACGTCGATGCCAGCGCGGCTGTCGTCCCGCTGCCAACTGACGAGGTCGTCAGACCAAGCGTAGCCGATGCGGTACCCCCGTAGGCCGTTGCGAAAATCCAGTGCCGGACGGTAGGAGAACCACATGTGGTAGCGGCCCTCACGCTCGATGATCCCTTGGCCGGCATGGCATTCGGTGGGTTCACAGGTGGGCAGGCAGGTCTTGCCGTTGCGGTCCCAGGAAATTCCATCGTCCGACGTGGCATGCATCAGCTGGTAGACGCATTCCTTTCGCCCCTCGTGTTCGAGCCACTCGATGCCACCAAGATACCACATGTGCCAGTGGCCGTTGTAGAATTTCACTGTAGGCCCCTGCTGCAGGAACGGTTCCTGCGCGGTGGGGCCGACTACGGGTCCAGGACTGTGCCGGCGAAAGCTCTGGCCCTCGTCGTTACTGATCGCGAGGCCGATAGCGCGGTTAAACGGAACCGATACCATCCGCGTCCAGCCCACGTAATAAAGCCAGATCTCGCCGTCACGGCGCACTGTCGACAACGGGTGCAGACCGAATTCGTCAAAGGTGCCGAGCCCGCCTAACGGCAGAACTGATCCGTCGGATTGGCCGAGCACCTTACTGGGATCGGCCCGGTCAAGGTCGACGTAGCCGATTTCCGACATTGGCAATTCGCCAACCGGTCGACGTGGGCGTACGCCGATGAAGACGCGCAGCCGGTCGGAAAGCACCAGGGGGGTGGGCACCTGGGCATAAGCGTGCATCCAACCCTCGGGATTGGGTGAGAACACTTTCCCGTGCTTGTGCCAGCGCATCGGCCTCACTCCTCGCTTCCGCCCTTGCGTCCGTCGGGAGGACCCAGGTCGTGCTTGGCGGCGTCGCGTACAACTTCGTCGAGCCAGTTGTGCAGGCTCTTGCCGCTTGCAGCCGCGGCCTTGTGAAACATCTCTTTCGTCTCGGGGGTGACACCTTCTAGCTTGCCGTAGAAGCGGGTGTTGAAGCTGCCGCCGCGGTGGCCGGGGAGATCAAGGTCGAAATTGCCCACCGGCTCGCCGTCGCCGACCATGTAGTCTACGACGTAATGGACATTGCCGTTGATCCATCGGATACCGACATCGCGGGCGGAGACAGGGATTAGCGCCAGCGGCGCAGGGTCAGCGAACATTGGGTTGTTATTGACGAGGATGCGGCCATAGGTGGTGTCAGCCAACCAGGGCGGCACGTTCTTCTCGGCAAACACCACCCGACCGCCGGGGCGCACCACCCGGGCCATCTCGGCCAGTCCGGCACGCTGGTCGGGGAAGTGGCCGACACCGGCAAAGCAATAGAGCGCATCGAAACTATTGTCGGCAAAGGGCAGGGCCGAGGCGTTGCCGACAGCCAGCTCTGCTGGCACCCGGTTGCCGGCGAGCCGATCGCGTGCTTGCCCCAGCATTTCAGGCGAGATGTCAATCAGCCAAGTCTCAGCGCGGTCGCCGAGGCGCTCCGAGATCAAAACGCTGTCCTTGCCGGTTCCTGCCGACACCTCCAGAACCCTGGCGTCGGGCTTGAGGTCGAGCAGATCGATCATTCGGGTGCGAATGTCCTGCTCTTCCTCGCCGTAGAGGTCGAAAGTGATGTGAACGTTTTCGTCGTAGGTATCGGCGATGGTGGCGTAGTAGTCGCGGGCGAATTTGGCGGTGCCTTTCAGCGTTTCGTCGGGTGCGAAGTTAGGCAGGCGGTCGACAATCTCGTAGGGACGCGCGCCGCCCGAGAGGCGGCCTGTCACTACGGTGTCGCCATCGGTCTGGGCGCCCGGATCGAGTGTCAGCGCGGCGCCGGTCTCAGGGCAGCGGTAAGTGGCGAGGGACGAGGTTCGCATGGGTGGGTCATTTCCGTCTATTGATCGAATTCGGTTGCGAGCATGTCATACCAGACGAGGTCATGCCATTTGCCGGACTTGAGGAAGGCGGCGCGCTCGGTGGCGTACGGGGTGAAGCCTAGCTTTTCGCAGACCAACCGCGATGCGTCGTTGGCTGCGGCATGGCCGATGCGGATCTTGTGCAGACCCAGCGTGCCGAAGCCGCAGGCCATGACCGCTTGCGAGGCCTCGGTGGCATAGCCCTGACGCTGTGCGTCGGGGGCGATCCAGAACGCCAGCTCGGCCCGATTCAGCGTCCAGGCCAAGTGCCGACGGCGGATGTCGATCAGCGAGACGAGACCAATCACGGTGCTTGAGGCCTCGACCAGCCAGTGATAGCCCGTGCCTGCCTCCTGAGCCGCGCGCAGCGCGTCGATCATTGCCATGGTGGAGTCGCGGTTAGGGTGAGGATCCCAGGCCAGCAGTTCCGGAATCGCGGGGTTCGACAAATGAGGCCACAGCGCATCGACATCATTGCGCTCGGGCGGGCGCAGCCTGAGTCGTGCAGTGGCAAGGACATCGCCGCCGCTCACGCTGTTGAGCCCTTGACGACGTAGGCTACCGGCATCCAGCCCGGCCGAACCGCTTTTACCGGCACGCCGGGTAGCAAGCTATTGATCAAACCAGCCTCGGCGGGCGCGGTCTCAAAGCTGTAATGGTCGAACACCATGATGCCACCAACCGTCATCCGCTCCCAAAACAATGGAATTGATTTGCGCAGAACGCTCTCAATGCCGGCATCCACCAAAAGAAGCTTGAAGTAGAGATGCGGGTGATCGTCGAAAAAAGTGTCGACGGCGTCACTGGCGAGGTCAAGGTTGTGCACCTTGACGATATTGCCCAGCTTTTGTGCCTCAATCAGGGCGCGCACCCGCTCTTCGCTCTCCTGGTAGACTCCGTCCGACACCACCTCTTTCTCGCGCTCTGTGAACTGGCCGCCGCCGCGAAACCAGTCAAACCCGTGCACCAGCGTCGGCGCGTAGGGTTCGTGGATCTTGGTCAGTTTGGCGAACATCAGCGAGGCGGCGCCCTTGAACATGCCCAGCTCGCCCATATGGCCGGCGACATCTAGAGTCTGCTTATAAAGTTCGTACAGCGAGAAATATTTCAGCAAGGTCATCTCTCCAGCGAAGGCTGGGAAAAAATGCATGTAGTCTTCGGGCGTGTAATCCAGCGCCTTGATGGCCTCAATTCCCTCGCCGAAATCCTTGCGCAGGTGATCGAACTTGGCGGTTTCGTACCCGCGCGACCGATAGCCCTTATTTGCCATATCAATGTACCTCGGTTCTTCCGTTGCGCCGCCGTTGCGCCCCGCAGTCGCTCCGGCCAGGTTCAAGCCGGGCAGTCCGCGCCCCTGGATATGCCCTTAGCGCAAGCACGCACGGATTGGAAGCGCCCCGAACTGAGAAGGGGCGGGCGTCGGGCGGGCTGATTGCGCCATTGCGCCGCCCCGGACGCCGGTGTAGGAAGGCGCGAGAAGCCGCTAAGACGCGGTACGGCTCGCTTCGAGGCTACAAAATGAACGAATTCAAGGATATGCTGACCGTCAGCAAGCCCGACCTACCCGATTTCGATCGCTATGTTGCGGCTCTGCGCGATATCTGGGAGCTGCGGCACGTTACTAACCGGGGCAAGTATCACGGAGCGTTCGAGGAGCGACTGGCGGGGTATCTTGGTACCGACCACCTTTCGCTGACTTGTAACGGTACAATAGCGCTTGAAGTTGCGCTGCGCGCGCTTGAGGTGACGGGTGAGGTCATCACCACGCCCTTTACCTTCGCCGCCACTGCGCATGCGATCCATTCGGTCGGCTGCACCCCGGTGTTTTGCGATATTGACCCTGAAACGATGTGCCTCGACCCGGCCCGGATTGAGGCACTGATTACTCCCGAGACATCGGCGATCATGCCGGTCCATGTCTATGGCCGTCCTTGCAACTTGGCGGCGATTGAGGACGTTGCCCGAGTGCATGGGCTCAAGGTGATCTACGACGCTGCGCATGCTTTCGGGGTGCGGCTGCCGGACGGCGAATCGTTGCTCGCCCAGGGCGATATCTCCATTCTCAGCCTGCACGCCACAAAGGTATTCAACACTGTCGAGGGCGGCGCCGTCATCGCCCGTGACGAGGGCGTGAAAGTCCGAGTCGAACGGTTGCTCAACTTCGGCTTAGATCACTCTGGCTTGGTGGTCGAGCCGGGAACCAATGGCAAAATGGGCGAGCTTTCTGCTGCCTGGGGGGTGTTGCTGCTCGACGATATCGACGAGGCCATCGCCCATCGAGGTCGGGTGGCGGCCCGCTACCGTGAGCGTTTGAGCAAGGTGGCGGGCCTCACCCTGCCCGCGCCGATGCCGGGCGTGATCCCAAACCACATCTACTTCCCTGTGCTGGTCGAGCAAGACTATTTGGGCGGCGCCTCGGGAGTTCAGGCTGGGCTTGTCGATAACGACATTCTCGCACGGCGCTATTTTTATCCGCTCATCAGCAATATCGACAGTTACGCGAGCCTGCCCTCGGCCGCTCCGGAAAAGTTGCCGGTGGCCAACACCATTGCCGAGAAGGTGCTGTGCCTGCCGATCTATTCGACTCTTGCGCTCGATGATGTCGATCGGATCTGTGACCACATCACTGCTGGTGCTCTTCAGGGCGTGGCCCGGACCGCCACCTGGGGGCGCTGAGCCATGCGCGTTGCGGTGATGCAACCCTACCTCTGGCCCTACTTGGGCTATTTCAACCTGATCCACGCGGTGGATGTCTTCGTTTTTCTCGACGACGTTCAGTACATCCGGCGCGGCTGGATCAACCGTAATCGAATCCAGCAGGGCGGCGTCGATCTGACTTTCACGCTGCCCGTCGAAAAGGCACCGCGCGAGACGCCAGTCGACGAGGTGAGGATCGCCCCGGACCGGTACGCCATCTTTGTCGAGAAGTTCACCCGCCAGCTGAGCGCTGTCTATGGCGGAGCGCCGGAATACGACGCGGTGGCGGCGCTGGTCGCTGGCACACTTGAGTGCGATCAAGCGAGCATTGGCGCAATGGCCGAACATTCGGTGCGCGAGGTCTGCGCCCATATTGGGTTGGAGCGCGATATGCGGCGCGCCTCTCAACTGCCCGATGACGTGGCCGGACGCGATCTGCGCGGCGGCGATAGGCTCGCCCACATCGCCCGCGGCCTTGGCGCGACCGAATATGTCAATCCACCAGGCGGGCGTTCTCTCTACACGCCCGAGCTGTTTGCCAGCTACGGCCTTGGCCTCGGCTTCGTTGCGCCCGAGCTGCCCGTCTATACGCGCCCGGCGCCCTTTATCTCCGGTCTTTCCATCCTCGACGCCCTGATGTACTGTCCGCCGACCGTCGTCATGGGTCTTGTCGGCCGCTATTCCGTACAATCGTGAGATGTTGATAATGAAAGAGAAATTCGCCGGCGTGTTCGCTGACGTGCTACGCCTTTCGTCCGAAGAAATCGCCGCCGACCCGAAGCGCCTGGAAACCGAGAAATGGGATTCGCTCCAGCACATGAACCTCGTCGCCGCCATCGAGCAGAGCTTCGGTATTGAGCTGAGCTTTGACGAGATCGTCGAGATGCAATCGTTCGAAAAGTCCTGGGCCATCGTCGAGCCGAAGATTACTCAGACGGTGTCATGAAGCTACAGGGTGCCAACATCATTATCACAGGCGGCGCCTCGGGGCTCGGGCTTGAGATGGGCCGCACGCTGGCGGCTGAGGGTGCACTGATTGGCGTGCTCGACCGCGACGAGGCTGCGCTGGCGCGACTGTCCGACACGCTTGACGGTGCCCAGGGCGTTGCCTGCGACGTCACTGACCCCGAGCAGGTCGAACAGAAGTTCGACTTGCTCGCCGGGCAAATGGGCAAGATTCATGCACTCATCAACAACGCCGGGCTGTTGTTCAGCGCGCCGTTGTTGAGCGTCGGCACCGGCGGTTTGTTGGCGCATCCAGTGGATGCCTGGCAGAAAACCCGTGCCGTCAATCTCGACGCAGTATTCTATACCACCCGGGTGGCCGCGCAGCACATGGTCCGCAGCCGCACCCGTGGCGTGATTGTTAATATCAGCTCGGTCGCGGCCAGCGGCAACGCCGGCCAGAGTGCTTATTCGGCCGCCAAGGCCGGCGTCGAAGCGCTAGTGGTCACCTGGGCCAAGGAGCTTGGGCCCTGGGGCATCCGCGTGGCGGGCGTGGCACCGGGCTACACCGATGCGCCCTCCACGTCTGCGGCTGTGCCCGAAAGCCAGCTCCAACAGATCGCGTCGGAAACTGCGGTGCGTCGGCTCGGCAAACCCTGCGAGATTGGAGCGGCAGTGCGCTTCGTGCTTGAAAACGATTTTGTCACCGGCACAACAATCCGTGTCGATGGGGGACTAAGGGTCTGACAGTGGAGAGACAGTCGTCGATGTATTCACCCAACCTTGGCCGCCTATTCAGCACCGTCGCCAAAACGTATCCGGACGCCGCTTCGCTGGTGTTCGAGGATCAAACTATCGACTATTCCGCGCTATCGGATCTGGTGTGGGACCGGGCGGGGAGACTCGCCGGGCTCGGAGTGCGGCAGGGTGATGTGGTAATCATTATCGGCGAGAAGACGGTCGAGAGCTTCGTGCTGATCCTCGCCTGCCTGTTGTCAGGTGCGCCGTACGTGGTGGCCGACCCAGACAACCCGTCTGAGCGTCAGCGCCGCATCCTCGAACGCTGCCGCCCGCGACTGGTGTTCACTGGAAGCCCGAGCGCGGCTGCCGAAGCGCTGGGCGCGGTGGCCGCCGGCGTGGGATCAGCGGTGCTAACTGCCCAGGCGCTGGAGGCGGCGCCAAGCGCACCCTTTACCCCCGCTCCCGTTACCGGAAGCGACCCCGCCTACATCATGTTTACCTCAGGCTCAACGGGCTTTCCCAAAGGCGCGGTGATGAGCCATGCCAACGTTGCCCGGTTGATCGACTGGAGCCGCAACCGCTTTGGCTTCGGTCCCGGAGAGGTGCTGACCAATGTCAACCCGCTCTATTTCGACAACTCGGTCTTCGACGTCTATTCGTCGCTGTTCACCGGTGCTGCACTGGCGCCGTTCACCAAGGCCGAAACCTTAAACCCCAAGGCGCTGATCGACGGCATCGAGGCGCGCGGCTGCACCTCGTGGTTCTCGGTTCCCTCATTTCTGATCTACCTTGACAGCTTGCGCGCGCTGACGCCGGCCGCCATGCCCCAACTGCGCCGCTTCATCTTCGGCGGCGAGGGCTACCCGCTAGGGCGACTGAAATCACTTTACGACAAGTTCGCCGACCGAGCGGCGATCGTAAATGTTTATGGTCCTACCGAATGCACCTGCATCTGCTCGGCCTACGTTGTCGGGCCGGCGGATTTCGAGGACCTGACCGGCTTCCCGCCGCTGGGAGCGCTGACACCGGAGTTTTCCGGCCGTATCGTCGGCTCGGATGGCACCGAAATAGAGCCCGGTGAGACCGGGGAACTAGTGCTATACGGGCCCTGCGTAGGGCTTGGCTACTACAACGATCCCAAGCGCACGGCGGCAGGGTTCGTCGGTGCCCCAGATGGTGCACCCTATGAACTGCGCGGCTATCGCACCGGCGACTTGGTTAGCCTCTCGCCCGAAGACGGCAAGCTTAGAATTGCCGGGCGGAGGGACCACCAAGTCAAGCACATGGGTTACCGGATCGAACTCGAAGAGATTGAGAATGCGCTGTGTGCCATCGAGGGTATCACCCAGGCGGCGGTGCTGCACGGCACGCGTTACGGCAATTCGGCGCTGGCCGCAGTGGTGACGGGCGAACCGGGGCTGGACGAAGACGCGGTGCTGACGCAGCTGCGCGCCCGGGTGCCTGCCTACATGATGCCGGCCCGTGTGCATTTCCGTGAAACGCTGCCGAAGAATGCGAATGGCAAGCTTGACCGAGGCCAGCTGCGGGCGGCGTGTTTTGACACCGAAGAGTGCATCGGCGCGGGTGCGGCCGACGCTCAGGCGGTGGGCCGATGACCGCGGACAGGAGGGTCTGGGCCCGTGCGGTGGCGCGGTTGCGTGCGACGGCCAGGGCGTGGTTGGTGCGGTCGGCCAATCTGGGCAGTCGAGTGCTGGGCAGGCCGAGCCGACCGGGCAAGACCGAGGCGGCGGTTGCCACCCCCGCGGCCCGCAAGCCGCAAGCGGGGGCGGAGGATCTGAGGTTAGCCCGAGCGCTTGCCAACGAAGGAAATTGGGCGGGTGTCGACAAGGTCTGCGCCAATTCCCGGACGGCGGGAACCGCCAATCCGCAATTGGATAATCTGCATGGCCGCGCACTCATGGCGCTGGGCCGGCTCGACGAGGCTGAGGAGCTCTACTCCGGGCTGATCGAGGCGACGCCCAATGCGCCTGCGGGATACCTTGGCGCGGCGCGGGTGGCTGAGGCGCGCGGCGACTGGGAGGCTTGTGCAGCGGTCTGCAGTCGGGCCGGGGAGGTGCAGAAGACGCATCCACAGGTCACCCTTCTGCACGGCCAGGCGTTGCTCGAGCTGCGCCGTTTCGCGCCCCTCGCGCGCCTTCTGTCAGACTACTTCCACGCCTCCGGCATCATGCACCGCGACGGCACGGCCGGTCCGGCGGTCACCGATCGGCGTGTAGCGCTGGCGCCTCTGTTCGACCTCTTCTGGAAGGCGACCATCGCCCAAGGCGACTACGACAGGGCGCAAAAGTTCCGCCGGGCGCTGGCACTTGCCCGCACACAGGGGCCGGCGATGACCACGCTGTATGGCGGGCTGGCTCTGCACATGCCGTTTTTCGACAATTCCGTATTGGGGGACATATGAGCCAGAAGCGCGACCCTGCGACCTCTGTCGACCGTGATGGTGCCGCCAACGTTGCGGACCTTGCAGGGCTTGCCCCGGCCCTCGATGGGGTTATCCGCGCCCGGGGTGAAGACCTGCGCGCTCTAGCCTCAATCGTGCTCAGCCGCACGGAGTTCTTGCGCCATGTCATGCGGCGGCAAAAGACCATACGCACCGACCCGCGCGTCACCGCCCTGGGGATTGGCATCGCCAAAGACGCCGAGGCGGTGCTGGCGCGTAACCTGCACCTTGTCGCCCAGTTGTTGCGCGAGGCGATGGCTGCGGGCGACCGGGCGGACGAAACCTTTCTCGGGCTTGCTGAATGCCTTTACGAGCTGGGCGAAGACCGCGCCGCGCTTGCGGTTTTAGATGTTGCCGAGGCAAAGAGTGTGGCCCCTGCTGGGGTTGCGCGGCTACGTGGCCGTGCGCTGCTGGCCGCAGGCGACCCGGCCGCATTGCCGACGCTGGCAGGGGCCGGCAGCAGCGATGATGCAGCTGAGGCGCTGGTGCGGGTGACAATTACCGATCACACCCAGTTTGCCGAATGGACGTCCGCTGCTAATGCCGAGTTAGTTGCGATCCAAGATGCGCCGATGGCCCGAGCTGGGCAGTTCCGCTTCGTCACCGACGACGGCGTACATGAATTCGATGAAACCGTTGAGGCAGAGCCGCTGCTGGCAGCCCGAATGGCCGGGCTTGAGGTGTATGGCGGTTTCATGCCGCTGGCGGGGCTGCGGGGCTACTACCACTGCGAATCGATGCCAACAGTGAAAGATGCGCCGATGACCGTCGAGGTGGCGCGCGGCGCCTTCGCCTACGACGCGGCACGGGCGCGGCAGGTACACTTTTCCGGACGCTACCTCGTGCCATCGAGTCCGCACCGTTATTTCGGCCAGTATTCCCATGGTATCGTGCAGATCTACGCCCGCCTCGTTGCCGCCCTGGGCACCGGCAGATTCGACGATCACGGCATCCTGCTGCCCGAGCGCGCGCCAAATTGGGTGGCCAGCTTTCTCACCCGGGCGGGGGTCGACCCGGACCGGATCGAGCGGATGCCGCTCGACGCTATCTCCAAGGTGGAGGAGGCGGTCGTGCTGCCAATGAACTGGGCGGTCTCGCCGTGGGAGATCACGGCGTTGCAGCGTGCGGTGAGCCCACCGGCCGTCGTCGAAAAGAGTGGACGGGTAAATTACTACCTCACCCGCAGCCAAGCGGTGAAGAACTTCCACCGCACCATGGTCAACGAGGATGAAATGATCGCGCTTTGCGAAGAGCGCGGCTTCGAGGTGATAGACCCGCTTGATTATTCCATCGACGAGCAAATCGCGCTGTTCAGAAAGGCCGGCACCATCGTTACCAGCGACAGCTCGGCCGATACAAACATGCTCTACGCCCCTCCCGGGGCCGAGGTGATCATCGTCATTCCGGGCCGCTTCGCGGGAATGCTGATGATCGACGTCGCCGTCTCGCTTGGCCATACGATGTCGGTTGTGATCGGTGAGTTTCTCGCCGACAGCGCCGACGTCGATCATTCCAGCGGGCCCTACCGGGCCGATCCGGCTTTACTGGCCGGGCTGCTCGACCGGATTGGCATCGTCTAGAAGTCGGGTTGGAGCCTGGCTGAGTTACCGCCTGGTCGCTTCTCTACCTTAGAGCGCGTTCAGTATGTATTGAATCGATGGCGCGCTCTAAGGTCTTGATTTTGCGCATGTTCGAACCGGCCTGCAGAGGCTCGTCTTCGACAAGACACCGCTCACACTTTTGCTGAACTTGCTCTAGTCGAGTAGTCGGGCGAGATAGTCGCCGTAAGCCGTCTTGGTCAGGCGGTGCGCGCTGGCGGCCAGCTTCTCGGAGTCGATCCAGCCCTTGCGCCAGGCGATCTCTTCGGGGCAGCCCACCTGCAACCCCTGTCGCTCTTGCAAAGTGCGCACAAAGTTCCCCGCGTCAAGCAGGCCCGAATGGGTGCCAGTATCAAGCCAGGCAATGCCCCGGCCCAGCGGCTCGACTGCCAGGGCTCCCTCGACGCGGTAACTCTCCAAGAGGCTGGTAATCTCGTATTCCCCGCGCGCCGACAGCGGCACATCGCGGGCGCGGGCCGGTGCCGTGGCGTCGAGGTAGTAAAGCCCGGTGACCACCAGATTCGACGCCGGTCGGACGGGCTTTTCTACGACCGCGCTCACTCGGCCAGCAGTGTCGAATTCCACCACCCCGTAATTCTCGGGGTCTTTCACGGTGTAGCCAAACACCGTCGCACCTGTCTCGCGCTGCGTCACCCGGGCAAAGATCTCGGGCAGGCTCTGGCCAAAGAAAATATTGTCGCCCAACACCATCGCCGACGGCGCCCCGGCAAGAAAATCCTCGGCCAGCACATAAGCCTGGGCCAGCCCTTCGGGCCGCTCTTGGATGACATAGCTCAGCGCGATGCCCCATTGGCTGCCATTGCCCAGCAGACGCTCGAACTGCGGCTGGTCTTCTGGCGTGGTTATCACGACGATCTCAGTTAGTCCTGACAGCATCAGCACACTGAGCGGGTAGTAGATCATCGGCTTGTCATAGATCGGCAGGAGTTGTTTTGAAACGCCCTCGGTGATGGGGTAGAGTCGGCTGCCACTGCCGCCTGCGAGGATGATGCCTTTGCGTGCTGTCATCTGCCATTCCTTTCCACACTCGCTGTGCGGTTGTTTGCCAGCTGCCGATAACTCCGCCTGTACGTCCCGCGTAGAGCGCAGTTTGCTGCGGCTCAGTAGGCATAAACCACGCTCTCCCAGCGCACCGGCGAATGATGCCCAAAGAACAGCCGATACTCTGGATTTAGCTTTTTGATTTGCAACGGAATACTCCAAAATTGGTCAGGCCTGTGGTAAGTAGAAATCGCCAGTTTGGGTTTGTGCGTACGTAGTAGGTTTGCGGCTCCCTCCAGCGCGTCGGGCTCGGCGCCCTCGATATCCATCTTGATAAAGTTAACCCGGGTGAGCCCCTCGCGGGCAACGAAATCATCCAGCCGGGTAATGTTGAACCTGTCAATCTGCAGTCCACCGGGCGACACGGTGTTGATATCCTCGACTTCACCGGGAGGCAGTTCGCATGTCTCATTGCCGACGGCGAAGTTAACTGGAGTGATTGGCGCAACGCCTTCTGGGTTGAGCGCGGCCTGGAGAGCACAGAATCGGGTGTGCAGCGGAATCGGGTCGAAAGCGTAGACATGGCCGGAGGAGCTAGCAAGGCCAGAGTAGACCGCCGACATGTCACCAATGCAAGCACCACAGTCGAAGATCACGTCTCCCTCTTTGGGTACGAAGTCGGCTTCGCCACGGGTCTGGAAATACTGCCGCCAGGTGTTGAATGACGTCTCGAAGCCCTCGGGCACCACTAAGTTGATCCGAATTGAATGGTTGCCCGACTGCATCTCGACAGTCATTTCGACCAGTGGAGTGCCCAGATAACTGTTGGGGAAATCTTTATGTTCGAAGGGAGTTTGGCAAAGCGGGGTGAGCACCCGGTCGAAATGCACGCGCGGGCCAATGACGTGGCGATGGCCGGCGAGCCGCAGCACTATGGTTTCGTCAAAGATCATCCGGCTCAGGTCGTCCTCAAAAAGCGCACGTACGGCGTAGGACTTCTCGGCATTACGCTCGAAGTTGCGGATGTGGCGGTCTTGGATCCTGCGTAACTCAGCCTCGGTAGCCCCGCGCTCAACCTCGCCCGGGCGCGGTGCGGCGGGACGGCCGGTTAGCCGGTCGATCAGACCCGGAGGCGCAGCTGGCAGCACCTCCGGAAGCGGCACGTCGATTTGCGACCAGGGAAAGCCGGCATCGGTGCGCATACGCACGGGCGTCGCCGCGTGGAACCGGGCCTTTTCAAGGATGAAATCTCGCCAAGTTTTCTGGTCGGACTGTCTGTCGCCGATCTGCTGCAACATAGTTTATTCTCTTCCCTTCAATTCCTGCCACACTGCCTAGTCGAGGGCGGCTCTTGCGTCCGGTGGACTCTCACAGCCTACAGGGCCGAGCGGGACAGCGGAACCTCAAAAAGCTTTCCCCTGCCTCCTTTGTGTCCTCGTTCATAACCAGAGTCTGCAAGGATTTGGTCCGCTCCCCAACGTGCCCTCATTCGGCAGTAGAGTTTTGCGCCTTTTCGGCCATCGGCGAGCTGGTTGCGCCGATGGCTTTCATCAGTGAGATCGGGGCCTTATTGCCAATCGCAGTGTGTGTTCAGGCACTCCGCCCGCAATCGGCCATTGAACGCCTCAAAGAACGCATTGTCCGTTGGCTTTCCAGGCCGTGAGAAGTCCAGAATGACGTTGTTTGCATAAGCCTACAAGTCCAGATCCCGCGATACGAATTCGTTGCCCTGGTCGACACGGATCGATCTCGGATATCCAATCTTTTTGCAATCCCTTTCCAGCGTTGAGACAGCGTCCTCCTCACGATAGCTGAACCGCGCATCGACCACGTGCGCGTATCGTGAGTAGGTGTCGATCACCCTGAGAATGCGGATCTTGACACCGGTTGCGAGCTGGTCATGCACGAAGTCCATTGCCCATACGTCGTGCGTATGTGTCGCCGGAGCGCGGTCGTCACACAACTTGGCTTTCACTCGCCGCTTTGGTGTCTTGTTGCGCAATTGAGCCCCAGTTCATTGTAGATCTAGCGGACCATTTTATGCTTCACGTACCAGCCTTCCCGTTGCCGAACAAAATGCCCACGCCGATAACAATAGCGAACCCGCGTCCCGCAGATCTCTTTGATGCGCTTTTCTAGGGCGGCCTGATCGGGCCTGCGGGATCGGAAGCGGAACGTTTTCTGATCGAATAACAGGACCCGGCACTCACGCCGGATCGACACCGCCCACTCCGAACACATCTCAGCCACCAGACCTCGCTTGCGACCAGGTGAACCTGTAACCGCTGTCTCTAATTTCGGCTGGATGAAAGTTCGTAGGCAGCTCAAAGGGGCCACCAAAGCCTACGCTATTTCCACAACAAGCCTTGCCCGCTAGGCAGCATCATAATGGAAGTGCCAAGTTTCTTTGCCAATTTGTCCAATTCACTCTTTTGTGGCGCATGATAGGGAAAACCGTAGTCGTCGAAGATAACGGGAGCTCCTTTCGACAAGTATGGCCAATAGAATTCTAGGGCAGCGCATTCCGGGACTGCAACATTCATGTCGATATGCAAATACGCTACTGGTCCAGGTTTGAATTCTGTCAGGGTTTCCGGAACCCGGCCTCGGAGAATTTTTGCAAAGGGCATGTTAGCGTAGGTCTCAACAACTTTCTCATAGACGTCTGGGTAACGAGTGTTGGGCAGGCGGCTCATGTCGGCTTCAACCGTACTCATCTGATCTTCAACGACACCGGTGTAGGTATCGAAAAGGTAAAAAAGCCGATCGGTGAATGCCTTCCGCCCAATATATTCAATCACGCACATTGCTGTGCCACCACGATCTACGCCGCATTCGACAAAGTCGCCCTTGATATCACGTGCTAGTTCGGCGCATTTCATGAGGGTATATGCGCGCCAACGTATGTCATGCCCCCATGCGGAGATGGCGCTTCCTGCGTTATAAGCTCTTTGGAACCTTTCATCCTCAAGCCATGTGTTTGCAGTTGCAAGGGTGGCAAATAGGTCTTCCATATATGGTGCGGACCGGAGAAGTCTAATGGCGAATTTCAGTCTACTTTCATCGAAATCGCCTCGGCAAAGCTGCATTACTAATTTAAGGCGGTTTTCATCGAATTCGCCTCGGCAAAGCTGCAATACTAATTTAAGGCGGTTTTCATCGAAATCGCCTCGGTAAAGCTGCATTACTAATTTAAGGCGGTCTGCATCGAGCTCCCCAGCAGCATCGCGTGACATTAGGAAGCGCAAGGAAGTGTCCTCAGAGAAAGATTGCACAAGGCGTAGCCCGGCCCCTCGATCGTTCGACTCGAGAACCCTTGCCAGGTTTCGAAGTCGAGGATTTAATTTTCCATCTTCGAGGCAGTTTTTTAGAATCGATTTGACGGGTGAAGGTACGAGATGCATTGCACCCTTGATGGCCAAGCGCTGAACTGTAGTTAACTCGTCATTTTCTTGGGTTGTCAAATTTTCAACTCCTGCACAAAATGGAAGCACTAGCACTTCGGACGGCGTCGTTATGATACTCAAGGATTGAAGTCTATTTAGGGTTACCCGTCAGTATTTTCGAGTTTATTGTCATTGGGTTTTCGGTGACAGGATCGGGGCGACTAAATAGGACGTTTCAAATCATTCTCCTGGTAGTCTTTTGCGGCTTGGATATCATGTTGCAAGCCCCGCTTTTTAAATTCTTCTAGCTTGTCATTGTGCAAATCTTCTATCCGACGAATGGCTAACGGATCAGGTGTTGCGGTTGCCGGTGACCTGCCTTCGAACTTTCGTCCAGCTAAAATTGGACACCGCAGGCTGATGTTAGCTTCTGTTTGCCCCTGGGCAACAGGCCGGGCTCCGGAGACTTCGGATATCGCAGCTGACCGGCCTGTTGCGGCGGCTCTGAGTTGGTTGGAGGCTTCGGATGGCGTCCAGTATCCAAGCGCCGAATGCGGCAGGTGATGATTGTAATCGGCGACCCATGCAGCGATCCTCATCCGGGCAACTACCAGTCCCCGGAACAGCATCTCATTCAACAACTCGTCGCGCATGCGGCCGTTGAAGCTCTCCATGAACCCGTTCTGCATCGACTTACCGGGCGCGATGAAGTGCCAGGCAATCCGCGTTTCCTCGCTCCAGTTCAGCATCGCGTTCAACGTGAACTCGGTGCCATGGACGGAGACGATCATCTCCGGCTCCGCCTTGCGTCTTGCGATCACGCCCGACAGGGGATATGACGTAATAGACTTCGTCGAAACCTTGCGCCAGATGGAAGTAACGCTGGATACCGCCCGCAATGATTACGTCACCAGAAGCGGGCGGCGGCGGCGCTCAAATGTCGACGAGCGCACAACGCGGCATCCTGGTTACGAGATATCGCAGCGTCAGCGCAAGCGCATCGAAGAGCCATTCGGTTGGGCCAAGATGATCGGCGGCCTGCGCCACGTGATGGTTCGGGGGCAGGCTCGCGTTGAGCATCACTTCACGCTTCAGATGATCGCCTGCAATCTCATCCGATTACCGAAGTTGCTGGGTCAGGCACCCTGATGGGCCGCCAAGGGGCTACGATTGCACGTCGGGCAGGCATCCCGACGGAAATATGAACCTGATGATGCCGCGCCAAACAGGGCAGCGAATTCGTATCGCGGGATCTAGACTTGTGGGCTTATGCAAACAACGTCATTCTGGACTTCTCGCGTCCTGGCAAACCGACCGACAATGCTTTAATCGAAGCGTTCAACTGACGGCTGCGGGCGGAATGCCTGAACGCCCATTGGTTCATGAGCCTAACCGATGCGAGGGAGAGGCTTGAGGTATGGCGTAGAGACTACAACGAAGTGAGACCACACCGTGCGATCGGCAATAAGTCACCGATTGCGCTTATGAAATCCATCGGTGCAACCAGCCCGCCGATGGCCAAACAGGCGCAAAACTCTACTGCCGAATGAGGGTACGTTGGGGAGCGGACCACACCAAGGGGGCAACGTCACGGAAAAACTCGAATTGGAGCACCAGAGGCTCTGGTCGCAGGGTGTCAAAATAGATGAACAACACCAGATTGAAGAAGTTGCTAGCCAGCTAACTCGGCACAATACTCGCTGGCTCCTGGAGCGATACCTCTCTCGCGGTCAAAGACGACAGCGCGAAGTGTCTATCGTATCGCGGGTAGTAACCTTCCCACGCGACCCGATGATTATCGCCCTACGAAAAAAAACAAGCGAATTCAATTGCGAAGTCCCGGGATGCGATTATGGGACCTTTCAGCTGCCGAGCGGAGAAACCTATGTAGAGGTACATCATATCCTCCCGCTTTCGGAGGGTGGAGAGGACTCGCTTAAAAACGCTGCATGCGTCTGCGCCAATCATCACCGAGAAGCTCACTACGGCTCAAAGCACCTGGAAATCACCGCAGCACTGCTAAAGCTGCGGAGAGAAAACTCAGATTTCTAGAGTAAGTCCAACTCGCTGCAAGCCAATTAAGAAGGACGCCAGAGTTCGGGTTTCAGGTCTGCGGCACGCAATTTTGGGTAACCCTAAGGAATTCCGAATTGTTTCAAATAGTGAGTCTCAGCTTGCCTTGCCAGATACGGCAGGTCTGCCCCCAAGCAGCGGAATGTTAGGTCGAATGCGCGGTGATTTTCTGCTCCACCCTCAGCTGGTGACGGACCTCGCAGCAAAAATGACTTCAGTGCCGGCCCACCGTGAGTGCGGCTGCCCCGGCGAATGGGCGGCATCCGAAACTCTTCATTATCTCCTGACCTACATCCTTTGCTGGGCAGTGGTCCGCCCTGCCTCCGGCAGCGGAAACCGTTCTTAGCTTTTCTAGGCGCGCCGATGCGCAGGCCGGCTTGGTGTGCATTACGAAAAATACACTAAGCCACAGCCGAACTCATTGCTTCCCTTACACCAGCAGTCCCAGTAGCTGACTCACCCAGACGTTCCTTTTTTGCGATCCTTAAGAGCCACCTTGGGCTTCGACCAAAACTCGGGAACGCGCGCCATCGGCGGCGATTGTGGGCATCAATAACCTCTTCTACAACTTCGGTCATCTGCAAGTCGGTGCTCGCATTCGCATCCTCGATCCTTTTTTTGACCCGTGCCTCCATCGTGCTTGTGAAATCGGCCAGGTAGCTATCGAGGTTGACTTCCTGGCAGCTCACCGATTTGATAGTTCGATAAAGTTGCCCGGCGGCCTTGCGCCCTGGTAGCGACTTGTCGATTAGAATTTTACGATCTGCGACGCCAAACCTCTCCGCAAATTTACGCAGCACGTGGCGGAATTGAATTCTATGCTTCATGGACTGTTTGCGCGATGACCGAACTTTGGATGCAACTGTGAGCAGCGTCCGAGTATCGATTGCCAGGTAAACCCTTTTAGATTTTGAAATCTTGATTTCTGTATGGACTAACGTATCGCCAGGGCTAGTGCCAAGGCCTTTAAATGTTTGGCGCCTTGCCGTGAAATTGACCATAAAGTTCCGCTGACGGGAACTAAGCTCATCCGGCGCTTTATCGCACATATCTTCAAGCATGTTAAAGCGCTGCTGTTTTGTTGCCAGTTCAGCTTCGCGAAGGTATTTCCCCACCGTTGCGTGCGACACGCTGTGGCCTCGTGCGCATAGCCTGTTTGCGATTTTTTCGTTGCTCAATTCCGGAAAGGAAGCCGCCGTTTCCTTTATCAGGTTAACGACCTCAGGTAGTGTCTGATTGGGGCGCGTGGCTGGGGTTGACGGGCGGTTTATCAGGCCTCGCATTCCAGCTTTTTTGTATTTGGCCTTCCACCGGTAATATGTGGCCTTCGATACACTGAATTTATTGCAAGCAACTAATGCTCCATTCCTATCACCGTAGCGCAAAATGCGTCGTTTTTCATTAGGCGCTGGCTGCTTGCCAATGCTTGTTCCAGCAACTTTTTTCTTCTTAGTCATGTGCCCTCCCGCAGACAACACACGTGCCTCTAAATTGTACAGCAAGCACTCTCCTCGACGCAGGCACTTTAGTCCTGTTTCATGTCCTAGTCCATTCAAGCCGAAACGATTGGTTTCCGAATAATACGTATTTGCAACTATCTTATCCCGCTAATGAAAAACTAATTCTCAAAAACTAAGTGCCCCACTCACTGAAAAACTGGTAACTGCATTTTTGGCCCTTAGTACGCTGAGTGCATACTGGTTTGCATTAGCCCACTATGCCCTTTGTGCCCATTTTTGTGATTCACTATTCTGCAGACCGGGAGTCTCAAAGCTGCTTTTGAAAGCAACATATAAGACAGACCTAGCTATAAATATCGATAGAAATTTATAGAAGAAATTTCAGAAAAGATGGTGTGAGACACCCCGAAAAACGGGGAGTTTCGCAATGCGTAAAGCATAGCCGTGGCGGATCATTGTGACCGTCACATTTCCAAATGGAGATGATACATGGCTATTCACTTACGCGACTGTGAGTCAGTTGAAAGAGAATCAATTGCGTCAAAGGATCTAAATACAGAAAAGCAATTGCGAGACACTTGCGGGGTATGCCAATTACCCCTAAAGGCGGGGCATAAATTTGAAAATGATTTGAACGGTGTCTTGCAGCGCCACCGTCTGCTTTCGACCAAGGAAGCTGCGAGGATTCTGGGGGTTGCGCCCGGTACGTTGGCTAACCAACGTGTCTCAGGAGGCGGGTTGCCATTCCTCGAAATCGGTGGCCGTCGCCACTATCTCTCTTGCGTTTTAAATTGTGAGGCGCTTGGGTTCAGCGATACCCTAAAAGAGTTAGCGCCATTCAAAAAAGCTTTGTTGGATACTCAGCGAGTCGCGAGTTTCCTGGGCTTAAGTAAAAAGACCCTTCAGAACTGGCGGTCCAAAGGCGAAGGCCCGAAGGTGGCCCTGCAGAATGTTCGCGGACTTATTCGCTATCAACTCGGCGACCTACTTGCCTTTCTCGAACAGCGTGAGCGCACCTCGACGTCTGAAAGGGGAGGTGCTCATGACTGACATTAGCAGGGTACTCTTCGAAGATGGCGCCGAGCGTTGGTATGGGGATGGCAAACCTAGATGGAGAGTTGGACCAGACAAAAAGCCGCCAGAGTCGGCAGTTGAAGCGGATTCACAATCGAGGAAAAATATTAGGCAATTGCGCAAACGAGTTACTATTTCCAATAATTGCGGCACATTGGCAGATCTATTGGAGGCGTGCTGGAGCGAAAACCGCTGCGGGAGTTTGGCATGTGATCTCAGCGCCTTTGTCTTCTTTGAGCATAATGTTGAGCTCATCTTTGCCAAATAATCTCATTGCGTTGATGCTTCTTTCTCTGCTGCAAGGGCAAGAAAATTGGATTGGTTGTAATGGTTCTCCAGCCGGGATTGGTTGAGGATCTAAGTCTGGAAACACATCTTTGAGAAGATTCTCAAGGTGATCCTGATTGTCACGCAGATGTTTGCTAAAGTTATTTATTTCACGACAGCGTTCCTCTAGTAAGGCAACCAAGGCTGGCTCTTCTGCTGCTTTAGGTAGTACCTGTACTAATAGTCCACCACTACATTCTAACCCTTCTTGATTGATTGTTTCGCCAACAAAGACGGCTGAGGGTGTTTGTTCTGAGTGCAGTAAATATGATGCAACATCTTCGCCAATTCCTCCACGAACTAATTCAACAGTGCTGCTAAATGGTTCTCCCTTGCCTTCGTCCCTTACAACATGAAGATAACCCGTGCCAGCAGCAGCATGGAAATCAAAGCTGTAGTGACCGGCTTCATCTTCAATCGGATCTAATTCAAGTTCTGGGTGTCCTACATACCCGCGAACGCCCCCATCCCTACCTGCATCGACAAACAGTCCACCGATGGGTCCATCGGAGCCAATGCGCAAGTTCACACGGCCGTGTCGCACCTTCATCGAGCTGGCTAACAACAGCCCAGCACTCATCGCACGCCCGAGCATCACGGTCGTTAAGTAGGACAGGCGATGCCTCCGCCTCGCCTCGCGAGTGGCCTCTGTGGTGATCACCGCCACAAGCCTGATGCCTCCGCCAGCTGCCGTGGCCCGGACAAGGCAGTCACCCATGGCGTTTGTTCATCGCAGGGGCAATGGTGACAGAGCGTGGAGTCGTCCCTCTCTCAAGGTCCAATGGTTTCCGCTCCACTCCTCAAAGAGATCCGGTTCATGGGTCACCACGATCAGCAGTCGATCTTTGGCGAGATCTTGAAGTAACTCGAGCACTTCGGAGCGCACAGACCAATCAAGACCAGCGGTTGGTTCATCCAACAGCAACACTTGGGGGCGGCGTAGCAACTGCACAGCTAAGGCAAGGCGTCGTTGTTGCCCTCCGCTCAGGCGTTCTGGGGCCTGTCTCAGATCCACATCACCGAGACCTACGCGCCTCAGCACATTGCTTCTCTCCTCACTCCTCAGCCGTTTGTGACCAAGCTTTAATTCCTGAGACACATTCAATCCGAGAAAGTGGCGTTCAGGAAACTGAAACACCACGCCACACAGCCAGCGCCTTTGCCGTCGCGTGAGCGCTTCCTGATTCCAGTGGATTGAGCCTTTCTGTGCTCCTGCTAAGCCACTGATCACTTCGAGCAGGCTTGTTTTTCCACTGCCGCTATTGCCTGAGATCAACACCGGCTCGCCTGGCGATGCTTTGAGGTTGATGTCGTTCAGGACCACGCGTTCTGACGTCGCCGGCCGGAATCGAATGTTGTTCAGCTCCAGCATTGGGCTTCGATGATTCTGTTGATTGCAGTGCTGTGTTCAGCATGATTGATCATGATCGTGGCCGTTCTCTTTTGAGGCAGCGATGATGAGAAGGTCTCAGATAGGCCATGGACGTTCGTTTTCGAGAGGTTGATCCGTTTAATTGCTGGGTATGGCTTCGGTTTAGTGAAATCCCTAGTCAAGGGGAGCGAAATTATGTGGATGGCATCTTTGACAGCTGGTATGTGATCGGTCGGCTTGGTGGCTTCAATGCCGAAAACCTTCAGGTGCATGAAGAAGCAGAAGACCTGAGCTTCATGCGTTACGACAACGACGATGCCTCCTCAGCGATGCCGGCCTTGATGCACAACATGGGTCAACTCGAGTACCACGAGGAGTGGGCTCGCTGCTGGTTGGATTTGGGTACCAGTGATGGAATTGGCCTAGACGTCTTAATCAATGCGTTGAGGCAACTCAACTCTGATGTTGTGCAGCTGGATCAATTGCTGATCGGTGGCGTCAATGAAGATTGGCCTGTTGAGGATCACCCCGACAGCGTGTTTCCAAACATGAACTGACTCTTTGTTAAATTGAGTCGTCCTATTCACCCCGCACACCTGTCCGTTTCGGGTGCTGGATGTTGTGCTCTGAGTTTTTGCTCACCACACGCCATACCTGACAGGTGGAGGCGAACCCGAAACCCCTAAACAAACATGGCTGTTGTCACTCTCGCCGAGATGATGGAGGCTGGTGCCCAC
>JAHZKP010000014.1 GCA_022600345.1 Alphaproteobacteria bacterium
TCTGTTTCTCAAGCGGCGAGTCGATCCAGCAGGAGAGTGGCGCGGGTCGATCTGGGTGATCGGCCAAGCCGCTCGACGCACTGGGCGGCCGCCGCTTGGAAACCCGAAGGGCCGGGCGGATTTGCGCCAATCTCTGCGCATCCCGTCTTGCCCGTGACACCGCCACGCGCTGCGCCGGTCCACTTGATCTTGTCACTAATCCGCCTCGGCAGAATGGTTCGATTTGGTCGGAAAGTGCTCTAATTGTTTCAAGAATTTTTCTTCCGGCCGATGACCGAGGGAAATCTGGCGCCAACCCGCTCGGCCAACCAGCCCAGCGCAAGATCAGGCGAGCGCGAATGCAGTCCTGAAGTGGTCGGCTAACCGCAAATCAAAGCAGCAATGGCAGATAGGTCGGCAAGCAGCGCATCACCGCGTACAGCGACAAGATAAAGCGCACCGGCAATCACCGCTCCCAGTACCGAAAATAGCGCATACCTGACAGCAGCAGGCGCCCTGGCTGAGTTCGCATCGTGGCTATTGGCGCTGGAATCTCCGTCCCCAGCAGAACCAGTCCGATCACCGGAGAAATATTTCTCACCTGCTTCGTGGGCGGAGCCCAATTCGTTGATCGTCGTCATCAAGTAGCATCCAGTCTCGTCCGCACAACTGCCCGCTCATCAATCGGCCAATGCACCAAAGCTGCCAACACCCCCAGGCCGACCGAGATCCACCACATCATATCGTAAGACTGGAAGTGATCATAGATCGCACCACCCAGCCACACTCCCAGGAACGATCCCAGTTGATGCGAGAAGAACACGACGCCATACAGCATCGTCATCCACCTTGCGCCAAAAAACGTGGCGACCAGACTACTGGTGAGTGGCACCGTCGATAACCACAACAAGCCCAGAATGCCACTCAACCCAATCACCGTCAGCGGCGTGATCGGCAGAAACAGGAAGCCCAGGAACACGCCTGCCCGAAGGATATAGATCAAGCCCAGGCCATGGCGCTTCGAATAACGCCGCCCCCACTGCCCCGCCAGATACGTCCCGATCAGGTTGCCAAGCCCGACAATCATCAGCCCCCAGACGCCCACCGACGGGCTCAGCCCCTGATCAGCCACGTAGGCGGGAAGGTGCGTTGCATAAAACACGACATGAAACCCGCAGACAAAAAAGCCCGCGTTCAGCAGCCAGAAACTGGGGTGGCGGAAAGCTTCGCCAAGTGCTTCACCCAGTGACTGCGGTGGATCATCGGTGACGATTGCCGCCGGCTTGCCGCTAACCGGCCAAACCAGCAGCAAGATCAACGAAGCCGTCCCCGCCAACACCAACAAACTGGTCTGCCAACCAAAACCTTCCAGCAACAAGTGCGCATACGGCAGCGCCACCAACATGCCAACGCCAGCCCCCATGCCAACTGACGCTATTGCAGCCGAGCGCTCTTCAGGTTCGGCTGCCCGCCCAACGGCGCCCACGACAGCATTTACGCCCGCACCAGCAACGCCAAAGCCCAGGAAAATGCCCGATAGGAACAAATCGACATCGGTTTGCGCCCCATACATTAGGAGCAAGCCGATCGCCGTTGTCACCGCCCCGAACGTGACAACGATTCCCGTCCCATACTTATCCGAAACCGCGCCTGTGAACGGAGCCGAAAGCCCCCAGACCAGGTTAGCAATTGCAATCGCCAGCGCAAACGATTCCCGTCCCAGCCCCAACGTTTCGGTCACCGGAACCATGTAAAGGCCCATGACCTGCCGCAAGCCCATGCCAATCGCAGCGATACTTGCTGCCGCCAGCACGACAAGCCAGACAGGCCGGCCAATCACCGTCGCATTTTTCTGCGGCATCAATCCTCATCCGTTATTGGCCTGGCCGGCTGCATCAACCATTTTCCACCTGGCTGTAGCCCTGTTCGCACAAGCATGGCAAACCTGGAAAGCTCCGATTTTTCAGCACATTCAGATAGCCGTCACGGCACTTATCAATTCACCGTCGAGCGAAAACACCTGCTTGTCCAGTTCGACAACAGCGCCCCCAGGCTTGTTCAGCCCCCGCCCGGTTACCTCGATAGCAGTCCCTGACGTTCCTGGACTGACGCAAATCAAGTTGTATCGTCCTAAATTGTCGCCGCTGTGCGCAGCCCGCGACATACCCGCCGCAGCAATCCCCAGCACCGGAATAGGGCCCCCCGGCCCCTCGGCAAAAGCAGTGGTATTGGTATGGTTGTGACCATGGATTATGAGTTCGGCACCATATTGCGCGAACACTTTCTGCAATTGATCCGCATCCCGCAAAGCCCGCCGCGCCGGCGTCTGCCCAACCAGCGGCGGATGATGGATCATCACCAGCCGCACCAGTTTTTCCTCGCCCAGGCGCTCCAACACGGCACCCAATCGCTCGCGTTGCCCCCCGCCCAACTCACCAGCCGCGACAAACGGCGGTGTCGGCACCGCCGAGTTGAGCCCAATCAGCGCCACGTCGCCAACCCGGCGCACATAGGGAAACGCCGATTCGATGATTTGGTCGCCAGGGAATTGCCCAAGCTCCTCCAGCAGCCCGCGGCCGTAATCATCCGGTGTCATATATGGCCGCCAACGGCCGACCCCCGGATCGCTGCCTCGGGACACGTAAATATCGTGATTTCCAGGCAACGCGCAGACTTTGTCCGGTGGCCCCAGAGCTTCCAGCCAGTCCGCCGCCGCCGCCAATTCATCCGGCAACCCCCAATTCACCAGGTCACCCGTCACCGCGACATGGTCCAAGCCATGCTTCCCAAGATCAGCCACAAGTTGATCCACCGTCCGCCGCAGGAAACTGCGCTTGCGACCGCGATGCCAGTTGAGGTAGCCCAAAGTCCGCTTTATCGTCCAAAACCGTCTTGGATATCCTCCATGAAACGGCAAGTGCAGGTCGGAAAGATGGGCCAATCGAATGCCCCCCGCTCCCGTCATCAATGGTCGCTCCTTGTCGCAATGAGCCATATGCAGTGGATTTGACGCCATTCGCGGCGTCTAACGAAGGACTGACTAAAGCATGTTCGACGCCGAAAACGAAAGGCAGCCCGTTTGAGCCTGAGGTCCAGCCATCTGTTCAACAAGACGATGCAATATTATTGGCGTTCTACCCGCGGCCTCACCATGGGCGCGCAGGGCTGCGTCATCACCGAAGACAATCGCATCTTGTTGATCAAGCACACGTATCGGCCCGGCTGGCACTTTCCCGGCGGAGGCGTGGAAAAGAACGAAACCATCAAGTCCGCCCTGGAACGTGAACTGCACGAAGAAGCCAACATCGACATTACCGGTGAACCCGAACTTTTCGCCATGTTCACGAATTTCGAGTTCTTCCCCAGCGACCATATCGCCCTGTTTATCGTTCGCCACTGGGAACAAAAAAGTGCTCCGAAACCAAACATGGAAATCGCCAACCACGGATTCTTCGCGCTTGATACTCTGCCAGAAGACACCCATCCCTCGACGCGGGCGCGCATTGAGGAAATAATCAACGGCACGCCGCCGTCCGACGCGTGGTAGCGCCGATGGGAGATCCCAAGGGGGCAGACAACCTGGCAACTTCTAATCCAACCTCATTATCGCCCGATACCCCTTCAACTCACATTCGCACCGCCCTTGAAAGCGACGCTATGGCGATCGCCCAATTGCATCAACGCGCATTCGGTCCGGGCCGATTCGCCCTGACGGCCTACCGCGTGCGCGAGGCTGGCGAATTTGATATGCGCTGCAACCAAGTCGCGCTTGTCGATAACGAAATCGTTGGGGCTGTCGGCTTCACGCCGATTGAAATCGGCGAAACCGCCAATGCCTTATTACTGGGCCCCCTCGCAGTCGACCCGAAGCACACCAACATTGGCCTGGGAAGCCACCTGATCCGCGCCGGCTCACACGCCGCCAACTCCCAGGGCATCAAGCTGATCATTCTGGTTGGCGACTTGGCGTTCTACCAACGCCTCGGCTTTGTGGCCGTTCCCCCAGGTCAGATAACCATGCCCGGCCCCGTCAACCCGGCCCGCCTTCTGGCGCTCGAACTCTCCCCCGGCGCCCTGAAGGACTACCGCGGACCTATAACTGCAGCCTGAGCCGCTCGACCCTTCCCCCACGATTTACCTGTGGACCTTTCACGTGAAACAGCCCAACACAACTTTAGGCAGTGTTGGCAAAGTGTCTAGCCCAACAGGACCCTGGAAAGGGTGAGCCACACCAGCTCCACACCGGTCTACAGCATGCCTATCCCGTTAGTTCCGCAAGAGCATCATCCGACCATACGCGGTCACACTTCGTGATCGAATGGTCGGATAAAGATGCTCTACACCTATGATTCTAGAGCAACTTTATCCGATCTATGAATCGCTGAATGCGATTCCGTTAGATCGGATGTTGCTCTAGCCACGGCTGCCGGACGCGACCGATAACGGGACGACTGCCAATGAGTTGTAAAGCAGCCCAGGCCGGGGAACGTGTTCGGGCAGGTTAACATCCGGCATCGGCCAGTCTTCAGGGTTTGTTAGCCCGGCAAGGCGATTTGGGAGGATTGTGCCGCCATCAGGCCGCCAGCGACCGTCACCAGGGGATGCGGAGTAAAGCCCGCCTGACCCCCATACATCGAATTTTATCGAATAAATTTATTTGGTTTTCACTAGACTCAAAAACGAAGCAATTGAAAATCGAGGTTAGATAAAATCGAATCATTTGCTGAAAGCCTCCCTAAATAAGGTGCCGGCAATATCAGCCTCAACATCAGGCAATAGCTCCACATTGAGGCTCAAAAACAATGACCCAGAAAACAAAAAAAACGTTCCATAAGGACTGCAAGGGGACGGTTGCTCCTTTCTTCGGCCTGATGGTCATTCCGATGCTGGCGATCACCGGCGGTGCAATCGACATGAGTACGGCGGTCAGCACGAAATCCAAGCTCCAGAAATCACTCGACGCAGCCGCTGTCGCGGTTTGCGGCGGTGGAACCGGCCAGCAAAGCCCTGAAGATATTGTTCGCGCCTATCTTGGCGCTGAACTTACAAACAGTGGCATGACCCTGCTGCCTCCTCCTGAAGCTGGTCAGACGCCACCTGAGCCCGAGCCCAACGAATTGGAACTGGAAGGCAACCTGGTTCAGGCCCCTGACGGTAGCGTCAGCCCGAAATTGTCAACCCGGATACCGACCAAGATCCTGGGGCTGATCGGCATCAACGACATAGAGATCGAAGTTGAATCGGATGTCGTTTGCGGCGCCAAGCGCCTGGAATTGTCGCTGGTGCTCGACGTGACCGGCTCGATGGACGACACGGTCAATGGCACGAAGAAGATCCAATCGATGAAGGATGCAAGCCTCGACGTCATCGATATCTTCGAGCGCAATCTGGATGCCGGCGTCACGCGCATCTCGCTCGTCCCATTCTCGGAAGGCGTCAACGTTGGTTCGTATGCCAACGCCGTTCGCGGAACGATCCAGAGCGGCACCAGCACATCGGTTGGCAAGAGCGAACTGAAGTTCCGCGACAAGTACTACAACTGGAAGTACTACGATGCGTCGAGCTGCGTTTCTGAGCGCCTGGGAAGCCACAAATACAAGGACACCGCTCCTGGCTGTTCGGGAAGCTCGTGCTCGGCACCTGTCGGACATGTCTATACGTCGAACGGCAACTGCAAGCCGAGCCATGAGATCCAGCCGCTGACAACCGACAAGGCTGCTCTGCGCCAGAAGATCAACAGCTACTCGCCGAACGGCGGTACGGCTGGTCACATCGGTGCTGCCTGGGGCTGGTACACTCTCTCAGACAAATGGTCAGGCGTCTTCACCGGTAACGCAGCGCCAGAAGTTCCCAATCCCGAAGAGCTGATCAAGGCCACGATCATCATGACGGACGGCGAGTTCAACGAAGAGTACTACAACGGCGTCGATGACGACAAAACCTACTACTCCTCCAACAACGGTTCGTCGAAGAGCCAGTTCTCGAAAATCTGCGAAGGCATGAAGGACCCCAACGGCGACGGCGTCTACGATGAAGACGACTCGGTCATCGTCTATGCCATCGGATTTGGCCTGAATGCCAGCAGCTCGACGGCCCAGCGCCTGAAAGACTGCGCTACCGACGACACCAAGTGGTTCTTCCCTTACGACGGTGACGAATTGCGCGCAGCCTTCCAGACGATCGGCAAGCAGCTTTCAGGTGGCCAGGTTGGCAAGGCCGTTGTCCGCAACTAAGAGCAAGTAATTAAGACGAGTTGAAAAAGGCGGCCCAATGGGTCGCCTTTTTTGTTGGCTCAACATTGCGCAAGCGCATGTTGCTCTACTTTGGCTCAACATTCGGCAAGCCGATGTTGAAGCTAGCTGACAAGATACGGCGTGGGTCAACGGGGCTGGCGAAATCGGCACCAAGACCAACATTCGCCAAGGCGATGTTGCTCTACTTTGGCTCAACATTGCGCAAGCGCATGTTGCTTTTTATTGCTCAACATTGCGCAAGCGCATGTTGAAGTTAGCTGACAAGATACGGCGTGGGTCAACGGGGCTGGCGAAATCGGCACCAAGACCAACCTTCGGCAAGCCGATGTTTTCGGTTGCCGGTGGAGATTGGCAATGCCGGAAAACTACCATTGTGTAGGGTGCAAGGAATTGCGCCGGATTGACGATGCTTGGACGATGCTTTTCAGGTTGTCCGCCGCAAAGGTTAATTTTTCATACCGATTCGAAACACTGATAATAGGCAACTTAATCTCATTTCCAATCCTGGCGACACCCTCACAGACTGGATAAAATTCGAACTATTTAAAAAGGCATCCGGAAACCTTCCGAGGGCAGACTTTGTTTCAAATCCAAGAAATGAACGAAACGAGCTTTAGACAGGGCGATGCAAACCATGGGCCAAATGGGAAACAGCAACAAACGGTCACTCTTTAGAGATGCCCGCGGCACTGTGGCGCCGATCTTCGGGCTTCTTGCAATTCCAGCACTGACTGCGATTGCCGGTGCCTTGGATATGGCAGGTGCTTATTCCACCACCTCGAAGCTGCAAAATGCGCTCGATGCAGCAACGGTGGCCTCATGCGGTGGCGGGACTGGTTCGCAGACGACCGAGGAGATCGTGCGGGCGTTTCTTTCGGCCAAACTCAATGGCGGTCAATTGACTTTGCTGCCGGCCCCTCCAGATGGCCAAACCGCTCCGACGCCAAAGGCAAATGAACTGCTCTTGGAGAACGCGGAGATCAATCCGGCCGATGGCAGCGTGGCACCGAGCCTTTCAACGAAGTTCCCAACGCGGTTGTTGAAGCTGATCGGCATCGACGACATCGACATTGGTGTTAGCTCAATGGTGATTTGCGGTTCCAAGCGGCTTGAGCTGTCTCTCGTGCTCGACGTCACTGGCTCGATGGGCGACAGCGTTGCTGGCAAGACGAAGATTGCTTCCATGAAGGAAGCTGCCATCGACGTTCTCGACATTTTCGATCGCAACATGACATCGGGCGCAACGCGCATCGCGCTCGTTCCGTTCTCCAGCTCGGTCAATGTCGGCAGCCTGGCTGACAGCGTTCGCGGCACCATCGCCAATGGCAATGGCCAGACCGTCGGAAAGCAGGAGTTCATGTTCCGGGACAAAAATGACTACAACAACTGGCTCCGGTTCAATGCGACGAGTTGTGTTTCCGAACGCAGGGGTGCGCAATCTTATACCGATGCCGCGCCCAACTGCACTGGCAACAGTTGCACTGCCCCAGTCGGACACGTCTACACAGCAGACGGCACCTGCGCGCCTGGCAACGAAGTCGTTCCGCTGTCGGCTAACCGCACGACACTCGAACAGCAAATCAACAGCTACTCGCCCGCAGGCGATACGGCCGGTCACGTCGGCACGGCCTGGGGCTGGTATATGCTGTCGAACAAATGGGCCTCCATCTTCCCCGCCGCCGCTGAGCCCGAAGTCGCCAACCCGGACGAGTTGATCAAGGCGACGATCATCATGACCGATGGTGTCTTCAACGACCAGTTCTACAAGGGGGTCGACGATGATGTGAGCTACAATGTTGCCGAAAACGGCCCCTCAGAGGACCAGTTCGCGGCGCTGTGTGCGGCAATGAAAGACCCCGATGGCAATGGCAGCCCTGATGATGACGACTCGATTGTCGTCTACACCGTCGGCTTCGGCATCACGGAAGGCAGTGCGGAAGGCCAGCGCTTGAAAGACTGCGCCACCGACAACACCAAGTACTTCTTCCCTTATGACGGAGATGAATTGCGCGCAGCCTTCGTGACCATCGGCAACGAACTATCAGGCGGCCAAAACGGCAAGGCGATCGTCCGCAACTAAGTGCAAGAAATTAAGACGAGTTGAGAAAGGCGACCCTATGGGTCGCCTTTTTTGTTGGCCCAACATTCGCCGAGGCGATGTTGGCGCCAGGTGACAAGATAAGGAGTGGTTTGGGGGGGGCTGTCGTCGGTTGCCGGCGGTGATTGGCAATGTCGGTTGGCGGCGAAAGCATGGAATGGCGCAATTCATTGCGCCCTACAGGGTGCGTTTTTGTAGGGCGCAATTCATTGCGCCGGACCAGCGTGGTTAAGAATTCTTTTTCTCGTTCTCAGGATTAACGCCCTATCTCGGAAGACCTATTTTACTAGCCCAAAAACAAAGCAATTGAAAATCGAGGTTAGATAAAATCGCACCAATTTACGAAAGCACCCAATAAGAGGAAGGCGTCAAAGTCGTCATTAACAGCGGAGGATCAATCAACCGCTTGGGTGCGTGTGAATCGAGTTTGAGAGAAAGTGAGAGTACGATGAGCAAAAAAGGAAAGATGGCGACGGCCTACCTGAAGGATAAGAAGGGTACAGTCGCTCCAATCTTCGGCCTGATGGCAATTCCCATGCTGGCAATCACCGGTGGCGCAATCGATATCGGCCAGGCGATCACTGCTGAAAAGAACCTGCAGAATGCGCTCGACGCGGCAACCGTCGCAGTATGTGGCGGTGGCACGGGTCAGCAGTCCGAGGAAGAAATCCTTCGCTCGTACCTGGCAGCCGAGCTGGCCAACACACCGATGGAACTGTATCCAGAGCAGGACCCCGCGCAGACCCCGGTTCCGCCGACTGAAAACGAAGTTGAACTCTCCAACACGGCATTCGACGCGGCGACAGGAAGCATTTCTCCAACCGTCAATACCAAGGTTCCAACCAGCCTGTTGAAGCTTGTTGGCATCGACGGCATCGACATCGAGGCTTCATCAAGCGTCAAATGCGGCGCCAAGCGTCTTGAATTGTCGCTCGTCCTCGACGTCACCGGCTCGATGAACAGCAAGGTGAATGGCGTTCGTAAGATCAACTCGATGAAGGATGCCGCACACGATGTTCTCGACATTTTCGACCGCAATCTCGATGCTGGGGTCACACGTATCGCCCTTGTTCCATTTTCTGAAACAGTCAACGTGGGCAACTATGCAAATGCGGTCCGCGGCACCATCCAGAATGGAACCAGCACCTCGGTCGGCAAGCAAAAGCTGAAATTCCGCTACAAAGACTATAGCTGGAAGTATTGGCACGACACGACTTGTGTTTCCGAGCGCCTTGGCTCTCACAAGTATAAGGATACTGCACCGAACTGCTCGGGCAGCTCGTGCTCGGCTCCCGTCGGCCACGTCTACAAGTCCAATGGAAACTGTAAGCCGACTCACAAGATCCAGCCTTTGACCAACGACAAAGCAGCCCTGACGACGCAGATCAACAGCTATTCGCCAAGCGGCGGAACGGCCGGTCACATCGGCGCGGCATGGGGTTGGTATCTGGTGTCTGACAAGTGGGCGTCGATCTTCCCGCAGGCTTCACAGCCTGAAGTTCCAAATCCTGATGAGCTGATCAAGGCGACGATCATCATGACGGACGGTGAGTTCAACGAAGAATACTACAACGGCGTTGATGACGACTACACCTGGTACTCCTCAAACAACGGCTCCTCCAAGAGCCAGTTCGAGAAGATCTGCGAAGGCATGAAGGACCCGAATGGCGACGGCGTGTATGACGAAGATGAATCGGTGGTTGTCTACGCAGTCGGCTTCGGACTGAACCCATTCAGCTCAACCGCACAGCGCCTCAAAGCCTGCGCAACCGACGACACCAAGTGGTTCTTCCCGTATAACGGCGAACAGCTTCGTGCAGCCTTCGTGACCATCGGCAAGCAGCTCTCGGGCGGTCAGGCCGGCAAGGCAGTCGTCCAGCAGTAAGGCTTGCTGCAAGACCATAAAACCAAAACGGCCCGGATCTAATCCGGGCCGTTTTCATTTCACGGTAGCCAAAACAACAAAAGGCCCCGTGAGGGGCCGTTCTTATTTCTCACGCGGCTGATCTGCGCTTTGAGCGCAGGCCGCTCCGAAGGGGCGCCGCTTACGGCGGGTCGCCTTGCTCCCGGACAATGCCTAGATAATGTACAACACCCCAGAAACAACAAAAGGCCCCGTGAGGGGCCTTCTGATCTGTCCACATTTCCTAAAGTCATGTGGAGCTAATGTTTGGCCAACACACTTTTGCTTGACGCTTCACGAGTTCTCGTCAGATGCAAGCCGATGTGGAGCCAAAACAACAAAAGGCCCCGTGAGGGGCCTTTTGGATGCCTGATCGTCGATCAAGCAGCTTTGACTTCGAAGGTAAGCGCGTTCTTATCCCCCGTCAGTCCTACTTCGGATTTGAGTGCGATACCAATGTAGCGAACCCGTCCTGCAATTTTTGCTTTTTGAATTCCTAGTTCACCGAATTCACGTCCAAATGTGGGAAGTGCTAGAGGTTCTTTCTCCTGTTCTTCACACCAGGCGCAATAGTCTTCATAGAGTGCAGTTGCAGTAAGGCTAGATCCATCTTGTGTCTCAACATTTTCCTTATAGAACCGCTCCACGTCATTTTCGGGAGCAACGAGGCGAGTAGGCGCGACCGCGACCGTTTCTTGCTCGGTCGGATTGTCGTTCGCACCAGAACGCGGCTTTTCTATCGCAACAGGAACCAGAGGCTTGTCCTCAGTTACTGCCACCGCTGCCGCAGCGGTGCTGACCGTGGCCATCGTAGGCGCGGCCGGCGTGTGGGCATCGAAGATGCGCCACTGCGAGAAGGCGACGTACATGCCAAACGCAGATCCAACTTCCAGCAGCAGGGCAATGAACACAGTCATTGCAAGCTGGATGCTTTCCATTTCGAACCCGGTCAACTTGGCCAGAACCGCAGCCTGCGGGTCGGCTTGAGAATTGACGGAGCCACCATCGAAGCTGGCAAGTTGGGCGTTGGCTGCCGCAATACGCTGATCGAGCGCAACGGCCTTCTTCGCGGATGCAAGCTCGGCAACCAGACCACGATACTTGTCGCAGAAGACGATACTCTTAGAGTAGGTCGCTTCCGTGCAAGCCTTGGTCGTGCGCCAGCGCTTGTGTCCTTTCAGTCCATCAATATCTGATTGGACGGCCATCATTGGTCGGTGCTGAGGTATCCAGGCAAGCTGTTCCTTGGCACGGGCCAGTTCAGAGCGCGTCTCATCGTAGACATGAGACTGGTGAGCGCGCTGTCCCGCAACATCGAAGCGGTTCAACGCGGCGTGGCCGAATGCCGAGGTCAGCGAGTATGCCATGACCACGGTCCAGACCAACATGGATGCAGCCGCCTGGCTCCACGCCTTGTTCTTAATCGCGGCGAATAAGAAAAACGGTACCAGAGCTTTCATTACGTCGGCCGCCGCGCTGGCCGCGCCATAGATCTGTCCGTCCAGCTCGGTCTTGCCGAGACTTAACCCAAACCGGTAGTTCATGGCTGCCGACACGACGAGTAGCACGCCGGCCGCCACAACCCCTAATACGCCTAGAGCATGTCTCATTGCCCTCTCCCTCAAATGAGCTGGTAATCGCAACCCGTCCAGCTATGCACTAAGACCTGCCAAGAGGCGGACAGGTGTTCCAACAGACGCATAAATGCGCCGTTTCCAGATCACTTCGCCTTGCTCCTCCGTGAGCTTCCAGCTCCATCCCCAAATGGATGCTGGCAAAGGGAAGGTGTGACCAGATCGACGCAGCAAGTTGGCCTGCCTGATTGAAACCTGGCGATGTCCACATTGGCGAGGGCCGCTTGCACTCAGCCATGTGGAAAAGTCGCTGACGTTTTACAGGCATTCGTTAAGATTACGCGGGACTGGGTCCTCTCTAAATCTGACGTTATGCGATTCGTCTTTATTCGTTAAGAGAATCAGCCGCCTACCATCGACCAAGCAAGATCTTCGCGAACAATTGGGCGCAGCCTGCAAACCGTCTCCTGGAAAAAAATGACGCCGTGGGAGCAGCAAAACCCACAACTTATCCACAAGCATTAGTGAACTTTTCCCCTGAGCACGGCACATCTAGTATGTGTGACTGTAAGCATGCGGAGGCGTGCTTTGAACGCACCAGTGTCATTTGCGCGATGGTACGCAGGCCTGATCGTTGCTCTTGGGCACCGCTTTGTTGGTTAATGCGGGCGCTAAAGCTCACACGGTCGTGTCCAGCTTATGCCGTTTAAGGTTGCGTCTACCCTTGCCGCTGATTGTGCGTTGCGTTAAGGTTTTCGGTACACGGAGGCTTCCCGGGTGCTGTGAGGTCGGTCATACCACTGTCATGGTTTGGCACGATGTTTCCGCCAGGGGCTGTCATCCCGGCGACGGCGCATGGCTTTCACGAGTTTAGTTTGCTGGGTCGGTTATTGAGTGCGGGCGCTGAATTCAGGCGCGCGAACACAAGGTTTAGTAGAATGCGAAGTCTTACTGGACTATTGCTCTTGATCGCAGGATTAGGCGTCGGAGCGCACGCGTATTACCCCGATACGGTCGAGCGCCATGTGCATCTGGCCCAGGTCGCCCGTATATTGACGCCGTCGGCGCCTGACCGACGCATTGTGGAGCGGGTCGAACCTTCCAAATTGCAGAGCTTTTCACCGGGAAGCAGCCTGATTACGACAGGCTCGATTGATGCCCGGCCTGCCGTTCAGGTGGTCAAGGCGCCAGCTCAGCCGATCCTTACATCCGCACCAAAACTCTTACGGCGCGCCGATCGCTGGGGTGGCCGCGTCGTTCATAGCACCGTTGGAACCGGGCCAACAGGCGGCCTGGCGACTGGCGCTGCGATGTCGGATGCCGAGCGTTGGCGTCTCGTTAGAGACGTGCAATCGGAATTGCGCCGGGTTGGCTGCTATTTTGGGAAAATCGATGGCTCGTGGGGCGCGGGCTCGAAGCGTTCTCTGGGCGAGTTCCTACGCGCTGTGAATTCGTCGCTGCCAGTCGACCGGCCAGATCAAATTTTGCTGACGTTATTGCGTTCGCACGGCTCCACCGTATGTGGGCAACCGAGGACGACGATTGCAAAGCAGACCCCTGAGAGCGGCGGCGCTATCGTCGCCCCGCCTGCGCGATTGGTGCGCACAGGCACGACTGAATCGGGGATCGTTGTTGTGTCGCGGCCCCAAGAACCTATCAAAAGGACGGCTCGGACGCGGCGCAACGTCAACTTCGATGGCCGCATGGCCGTTGGCGGTCCTCCTCCCGGCCGCGTCGGTGCGCGGTATTCCGCACCGGGGGTTTCAGCTGTGCCGCCATTGGTTCGGGCGGCGCCGACCGCGGTCGAGAGGCCGGCTCCGGTCCGGGCAAAGAAGACCAACCGGGCTCGGCCGAAGCGGGCCAAGAAACCCCGCCCGGCGAAGTATTCGAAAAAGGCCCAGCGGCGGGTCAGCAAAAAGCGGCGCGTGTCAAGCAAGCGCGCCCGACGTAGATCGCTGCAGCGTCAGGCATTCGGCGAGAGCTTCTGAGCTTAGCGGTGGACACGGCGGACAGGCCCCTTGGAGTTTGAACAGGGCGCGGGGGCTTGGAGTGTCCGTCCGGGATGGGCAGGGTGCCGCTTGGCGGTGTGCCACCTCTCCCGCAGAGCGTGATATGGCAGCGCAGCCGCTGCAAACGGGACGTCACGGCTTTGTCATCTGGGCAATCCACTCGATATAGGTCGGAGCACCGCCGGTAACCTGCCAAGTCAGCACGGCGGGCGTATCGTATGGATGCTGCTGGCTAACTTCACCGACCACGGCCTGGGCGAGGGCTGACCGTGTTTTGACGATCATGACCACCTCCTCGCTCGATTCCTGCTTTCCGTCCCATTGATAGATCGAGACCATTCCGGGCAGAATGTTGACGCAAGCTGCCAGATTGGCGGCGATCAGTTGACTGCCGGCATTCTTTGCGGATGTGATGTCGGGAAAGGTCGTGTAGACAATTACGGGTGTGTCATCGCTCTGCATGTCAAGTCACCAGCCCCTCTTTCGAGCCTCCCTCAGTTGGAACAGGTCGCGTTCCCATAATGGTCCATTCTCAATCTCACGCCAAATTTGAATCGATCGCGTTTGTTGCTTCTTCGGTGCCGGAAGCCCGTGCGGCCTTGCGGCGGCTGGCGCATCGTTATGGCAATGCAGCGCCGTCGCAGGCGGATGCCATCGTTGCGCTGGGAGGCGATGGGCTGATGCTGCAAACGCTGCACTCGCATATGAATGACCGGATACCGATCTACGGGATGAATCGCGGTTCGCTCGGTTTTCTTATGAACGAGTATAGCGAGGTGGACCTCATTGAGCGGTTACAGGCGGCGCGCGTATCAAAGATCCATCCTCTAGCAATGACGGCGGTGGATCGCAGCGGTGAAAGTCACCGGCGGCTTGCGGTCAATGAGGTCTCGTTATTTCGCGAGCGTTATCAGGCGGCGAAGCTCTCGATCAGTATCGATGGGCGGGTGCGGATGCAGGAAATGGTTTGCGACGGCGCCCTGGTTGCCACGCCCGCGGGATCGACGGCCTACAACCTGTCCGCGCATGGTCCCATTTTGCCGATGAACGCACCACTCTTGGCTCTGACGCCGATCAGTCCGTTTCGTCCGCGTCGCTGGAGAGGGGCGCTGTTGCCGAATTCGGCGAAGATCAAGTTTGAAGTTCTCGAACCGTTCAAGCGGCCGGTCAGTGCGGCTGGCGACCATTATGAAATACGCGATGTGATGTCGGTGGATGTCGAGCAGGACAGCAACGTCGAACTTTTCATGATGTTCGATCCGGGCCACGACCTTGATGAGCGCATCCTGCTGGAGCAGTTCCAGTATTAGGGAGTCTTTCTTGGGCGCTTCAGATGCCCATCGGCGGCTTCGCCGCCGACATCCGCCCCCGTATGATTCTCCGCAGCCATCCACCGGGCAAGCTTGTGTTGAGCCAGAGCCCCACCGCCTCGCGGCCACCAGTTCCACACCGGTTTACCGAGTGTGGACCAAACTAGTCCTCCCCCACCAACGTCTTCCCGGCGGCGTTCCGAAGGCGCGCAAATGAAATGGTCCGGGATCCATGCAAGCCTCAAGGAACCGCTACCAGCTCTCCTTGATGACTCCAGACCCGGCGTCGCTTTCAACCGGTTAGAACAATAAAATCGTCAGCTATTCCCGCGCCTTGCGTGGATGGCCACCTGCGTGGCCATGACGGCGGTGGGGGTGGATACGTAGTCGCTCAATGCCGCCCCACGCCGTATCTTGTCACCGCTTCAACACGCGCTTGCGCGGTGTTGGGCCCAACAATAGCTCCAACACCGGTTTACCGAGTGTTGGGCCAAAAACAGAGCCTTACCGTCCCAGGCTGGCTGCGCGGCGGCGAACTTCTGATTTGGAAACGTAACCGGCTTTAACCAGAGCCTTTACGCATGTGCGGGACAACTTTGAGCCGTTGCGGCGCATGCAGCGCTTAACACCCGACGAACCTGGAGCGTGCGAGGAGCAGTAGGAGAGGTAGTCGCCCATGCAAGCGTACTTGACGGATGAGGAAACGGCGGAAGCCTGAGTTGCCGAAGCGGCGAGAACTGCGAAGGTGAGGGCGGTTGCGATTGCTTTGGTGTTGAA
>JAHZKP010000015.1 GCA_022600345.1 Alphaproteobacteria bacterium
CCCGCAGGGACGGGTGGATCTGCGCCAATCTCTGCGCAGCCCGTCTTGTCCGTAGCCCCGCTACGCACTGCGCCGGTCCACTTGATCTTGTCACAAATCCACCTCGTCATAATGGTTCGATTTGGTCGGAAAGGGCTCTAGGTGACACGATACGGTTGGGCGTGGACCTGGCGTTTCGGGTGCTTAGAGTGTGGGCGTTTTTACGGCTTGTGCGCCGGGCGGGATTTGGGGCTTACCAGAAGAACCGCATCTGCATTTGCAGGAACTTGCCGCCGACGGCCCAAATTCCGCCGAACACAATAACGGCTGATGCGACCAAGGCGGCAGTGGCGCGTAACATCGTTGCCCCGGTGGAGAGGAAACGCGCACCTTCCACGTCGCGGGCAGGGTTGGTGTTGCGGTCGTTTGAGGCTTGGTCCACGTAGCTGGCGTCAGGTTTGCGACCGATGATCATGGCTTTGATCAAGGGGTCCTTGCGAATGAGGGCGTAATACAGATTGGCTGCAATGTGGGCGGCAATGAACCAAAAGATCAGCGTGTTGAATAGGAAGCGGTGCCAGCCGGTTGCCAATTTGCGGCTCTGTTCGGAAAGGAACAGATAGAGCGGTCCGGCGGTCAGGTCGTTGTGCTCGACGGCGAATAAGCCAAGTGCAGCCTGGGTGAACAGGGTCGCGATCAGGGCGATGATCATTAGCGCGCCGAGTGGGTTGTGGCCCAGGTATTTGGGTTCATTGCCCCGAAGCACGGCGGTGGCATAGGTGGCCACAGTTGTCGGAGCAGGGATGAAGTTGGTGAAGCGGGATGTGGGATTGCCAATAAAGCCCCAGATCAATCGCCAGACAAGCAGTGTCAGGACAACGAGGCCGCACCACCTGTGCCATTTCAGAAGAGGGTCACTGAGGCTTTCAGCATATTCCATGCTGGCCCACGAGCCCGCGACCAGGACGACCAGTAGACAGTGAAAGATCCGAGTGGGCAGGTCCCATGTTGGAACGCTGCCGCTCGACGACCGCTTCGCTGGGGTGGGTTTTGCAGGAGTTGCCTGGCTCATTTCATCGATGCCGCGCTCTAAGCTCTTGATTTGTCGCATGTTCGAACTGCAAAACCGCTCACACCTTTGCTGAACATGCTCTGGGGGCTCGACTGCACATATCGATGTTTTGGCGGGGAGCTACTCTTTTTTCTCGCGGTATTTCTTGTGGCAGCCTCCACAGTTGCCAACCACCTTGGGCCAGTTGTCCATGAAGTCGAACTCATCGTTGATACCGGCCTTGGCCGCCTTGGCGTCGGCAACAAGCTTTTCGAAGCGCTTGATGACATCATCCTTGTTTTCCCACAGGGCGGGCAGGGCTTCTGTTTTGCCGCCGGTCTTGCTGTCATCGGGAAACATTTTGTGGAGCGTTGGGGCTTTGGCAATGATGACATCGAGCGCAGCGTCGACGACCGCCTTATCGAAGGGGATTTCCTGCTTCATCATTTTGCCGGGCTGTTTGGCGGCTTTCCCCATCTCGCCCAGTGTGTCCTTGCGAGACTTGATGACCTCCAGGTTCTGCGCTGCGGCTGAGGATGTGGCGGCGACAATGGCTATCAGAACGGTCGGCAGGAGCATGCGAAACATAATCGGTTCCCCTTTGGAAGCTTGCGCGTGAGCGGTGCGGCTGGTGGGTGCGGTGGATGGGTGCATCCGGCCAGCAGGATGGGCAATTAAAAAGCCCACTGACTGCTTGACGCAAGTCGTGGGCTTTTTCAAGTTGGGCGATTAGCGATCTGGTCGCTTGGGCCCGGTTCGGATTGGACTGGCCTGTCTGGATGGTTGTCGGTCGAGATGGGCGGGATCAGGCAGTGGCGCGGCCGAACAACCAGCCAAAATCCAGGGTGTGGCGCCAATCGGAGACAGGTTTGGACACCGCGCTGACTTTGATGAATTTTGCATCATAGGCGACAACAGGTTTCGGTTTGTGCCGTCTAGCGGGCTTGCGGGCGTGGATCGCTTGATCGGGCCGGGAGGCGAAATCCTCCTCGGGTGCGAATACCAGTCGAGCTGCGGCTTCGGGGGAAATCATTGTATGGGACTTCATATTAACGTCTCCTTGGCGCTGGCCACGCCTCCCAAAACTTGCACCTTTATGACAGCGTTTTGCGACGTAGAAATGTCGGCTTTGAAACTGCCGATGTAATCTCATCAATGTGCAAAATAACGCTTGTCGGCGCTTGCGCCAATCTTGTGATTTATGAGCATCGCGTCAAGCTATTTTTTGTATCTTCTGGGCGCGGGACGCGAATTTCGCAAATGCGTACAAACACGACCTTTTTGGGTGCGATGTACGTGCTGCATTGCACCTGATTATTGCTCGAAGTTGCGCAAATAAATCCTTGCCAAATGCAATTTCAGAAAATTTCCCGCCGAATGGTGCTTGCGATTTTACGCCGAGGGCGCAACCATAACGTATTTCGCGACCGCCAGGACCACCAGGAGGACTAGCATGGGCCAGCAGCCAAGCTCGGTTAACCGGGGCGAAAGTGGAGGCGCAGCCCGGGCAATTGCGATCGTTGGGCCATATCTCGCCGGCAAGACGACATTGCTTGAGGCGATTTTAGCGCGTACCGGGGCGATTTCCGAGCAGGGGCGGGTCGGTGACCGGACCTGTCAGGGTGATGGTTCGCCGGAAGCGCAGGCCCATAACATGAGTGTCGGGCTGAATGTCTTCTCAACCGAGTTTATCGGCGAGCCGTACACGTTCCTGGATTGCCCCGGCTCCGTTGAGTTTCCAGCAGACGCGGCAAACGCGCTGAGCGTCTGCGATGCCGCCGTGGTGGTGTGCGAGCCGGATCCAAAACGCGTCCCAGCACTCCAGGTTATCCTCAATCAATTGGAAACCCGGGGCATTCCTCACTTTTTGTTTCTGAATAAGATCGACAGTTGTTCGTCGGCCGTGCGCGATATTATTCCGATGCTGCAGCCGGCGAGTTCGGTGCCGTTGGTGTTGCGGCAAATCCCGATCTGGGAAAACGGTATCGCGACCGGTTTTGTCGACCTGGCGTCCGAGCGGGCATTCGTGTACCGCGAGCATGCCCCCTCGGAGATCAAGTCGCTTCCAGACGCGGTGAGGGACCGCGAGGAAGAAGCACGCTTCCATATGCTCGAACAGCTTGCCGACTACGATGACGAACTGATGGAGGATCTGCTCTCGGATCTGATCCCGCCGCAGGACAAGATATTCGAAGACCTGACGGAAGACCTCCGGACCGGTGCGATTTGTCCGGTTCTAATTGGCAGTGCGGAAAACGGCAACGGAATCGGCCGGCTGTTGAAAGCGCTGCGCCATGAGGCACCATCAGCGAGTGAGACGGCGGAACGACTGGGGTTGTCTGAGGCGGACGCCCAGGCGGTGATATTCAATACTGTGCATTCTCCGCATGGCGGCAAGCTGTCGATGGCAAGGGTGTTTGGCGGGGCGTTGAGCGATGGGGCGAGCGTTCGTGGAAGCGGCGGCGGTGAGGGCCGGATTTCAGGAATCTTCAAGCTTAGCGGCGAAGCGACGGCAAAGGGACGCGGCGCAAGTGCTGGCGATGTCATTGGTCTGGGACGGCTGGACAACATATCGACCGGTGAGACGATTGCGGTCGGGCGGGCCGAGCCGGCTCAGGTCGAGTTCCCGCGGCCGCCCGAGCCGGTTTTGGTGACGGGGCTGGGGTTGAAGGATCGCAAGGACGAGGTGAAGCTGACGGCGGCGTTGGCAAAGCTGTGCGAAGAGGATCTGGCACTGTCGTTTGAAAATTGTGCCGACACGCATCAATTGCTGCTCAAGGGGCAAGGTGAAATGCACTTGCGCGTGGCCTTGGAGCGGCTTAGCCGCAAGTTTTCCATCTCGGTCGACCGGCAGCCCCGGCAGGTGCCCTACAAGGAGACGATCCGAAAAAGCATCGAGGTGCGGGGGCGCCATAAGAAGCAGTCTGGCGGGCATGGGCAGTTCGGCGACGTGGTTATAGAAATCAAGCCATTGCCGCGCGGGGAGGGCTTCAAGTTTTCAGATGTGATCACCGGCGGCGTTGTCCCCAAGCAGTTTATTCCGTCTGTCGAGCACGGTGTTGAGGATTATCTGTCCGAGGGGCCGCTTGGTTTCCCGGTGGTCGATGTGGCGGTGACGCTGAAAGATGGCTCCTACCACTCGGTCGACTCATCGGACATGGCATTCCGCCAAGCTGCGCGTTTGGCGATGTCGGAGGGAATGGGGCAATGCGCACCCGTTCTTTTGGAGCCGGTGATGGCCGTCAAGATTACGGTGCCAAGCGAGGCCACGGCTCGGATCAATGGGATTATTCCGCAAAGGCGCGGCCAGATTTTGGGATTCGATGCGCGGCCGGGCTGGCCTGGCTGGGATGTTGTCGAGGCGCATATGCCGGCTGCCGAGATAACCGATCTTATCATCGAACTGCGATCGGCGACGGCGGGGGTAGGCACCTATACGGCTGAATTTGATCACTTGGCGGAGCTTGTCGGCAAGCAGGCCGATCTGGTTGTCAGTGGAAATGCGGAAGCTGCGGCGTAGACAGCCTTTCGGGCGCCCATTTCGGGTGCTTGGGTGAGCTTCACTTTTTCGCAATTGGGAATTGGAGATCGCTATGGAAATCAAGCATGGGCAGGTGTGGTGGAGCGAGTTGAACACCCGTGATGCTGAGAAGGCCAGCGCGTTTTACGCCAAGCTGATGGGCTGGACTCCTTACGTTTCGGCGATGGCCGATATAGAGCGGCCTGCCCAGCCCGGTGAGCCCAGCTACACAACCATGATGCAAGGGGAAACGCCTATTTGCGGCGTGTTCGATCTTGCGCTTTTGGAGGGTATGGAAAACGTTCCAGCCCACTGGATGACCTATATCGCGGTCGATGATGTGGATGCGAGTTGCAAGCAGATCAAGGAACTTGGCGGCTGCGTTATTCGAGAGGGGTTCGACGTTGCCAAGGTCGGCCGGATCGCCATCGTGCAAGATCCAACTGGGGCGGTCTTTGGTATCGGGAAACCGGTTGCCAGACCGGATTGCCCCGAGGCTGCTTGACTTGCCTGAGGAGGGTTAGAGCACTTTCCGACCAAATCGATTCAATTCTGTTTCTCAAGCGGCGAGTCGATCCAGCAGGAGAGTGGCGCGGGTCGATCTGGGTGATCGGCCAAGCCGCTCGACGCACTGGGCGGCCGCCGCTTGGAAACCCAAAGGGCCGGGTGGATTTGCGCCAATCTCTGCGCATCCCGTCTTGCCCGTGACACCGCCACGAGCTGTGCCGGTCCACTTGATCTTGTCACAAATCCGCCTCGGCAGAATGGTTCGATTTGGTCGGAAAGTGCTCTAGTGTGTCGGAGCGTCGTCGCCCCATAGTTCCATGAGGCGACGGTCGCGGCCGCAGCCCCAGCGGTAACTCTTATAACGCAGCGGGTTCAGCCGATAATAATTCTGATGGTACTTCTCGGCGGCGGTGAATTTGCTGGCGTCGGCGATTTCAACGGCAACGGGTCTGCTGAAGCGACCGCTGGCGTTTAGCTTGGCCTTTTCTTTCTCGGCCAGGGCGCGCTGCTGTGGGGTGTGGGCAAAAATAATCGGCCGGTATTGTGGACCACGGTCGCAGAACTGACCGCCGCCATCGAGGATGTCGGTTGTTCGCCAATAATAGTCGAGCAGCTTCTTGTAGCTGACCTTCTTGGGATCATAGGTGACCTGCAGGATTTCGACGTGGCCTGTGCGGCCGGTCGAGACCGACTTGTAGGTTGGGTTCTTGGTCTTCCCGCCCATGTAGCCCGATACCGTCGAGACGACGCCTGCGACCTTGTCAAAATCGGATTCGGTACACCAAAAGCAGCCCGAGCCGAAGGTCGCAACCTCCAGGCCCTCAGCGGTTGCCGATTGTTGCTGCTGGTCGCCGGCGTAGGCTGATTGCTCGATCGCGACACCGTAAAAGCGCACGACTGAGATCAGAAGCGCGATGGCGCCCAGGGTCCAAATGGCCGGTAGATATCGGTTCAATTTCACGACGGCGTGCTCTCTTTGATCAGTGCCAGGCGAAGGGCTGGCGGCGGGTGAAGGTGGGCTGAATGAAGCCTGCGTTTTAGCCCGCCGGCTTCCTGGACAAGTCAGCTTGGCTGGTCGGCGCTTTTGTCTTTTTCGCTCTCGCTAGCGGGTACGAACGTCAGGGAGACCCCGTTCATGCAGTAGCGCTGGCCGGTGGGCTGCGGACCATCGTTGAAGACGTGGCCAAGGTGTCCGCCGCAACGGCTGCAATGCACTTCGGTCCGCACCATGAAAAAGGAACGGTCCGTGGTGGTGCCGATCTTGCCGTCGATGGGCTGGTAGAAGCTTGGCCAGCCGGTGCCGCTATTGAACTTGGTTTGCGACGTGAACAATTCCTGCCCGCAGCCGGCGCACTTGTAGATGCCGGCATCGTAAACCTTGTCGAGGGGGCTGGTGTGGGCGCGTTCGGTGCCATGCTTGCGAAGAACGTAGAACTGTTCGGGGGTGAGCAGCCGGCGCCATTCCTCCTCGGTCTTTTTAACCTCAAACGACATTTCTTTCCTGTCTCCTGCTCCTGCCTGGGGTGAGGCAAGTCCGAGTGTAACGGCCATCGAGCCGAGCCCGAGAAAATTAAATGAGCGCCGATCCATATTCATTTGCGCTGTGCTCCTATGCTGCGCTGTGCTCCTATGCAACTTGGAAAAACTTGTTTCCAGGCTTGTGAACCGCGGGCCGCGGCGGCGATCTTTGTCTTGCGACGCGCCGGACGGGGTTGCGCGGTCTTCTGGGGGCCGCGCGAAGCTTGTTGGGCCCGCTTTAAAGCAATAGTGACTGTTGAAAGCGGCAATGTCAGCTCAATGTCGATCACAACCGTGTGGGGTGGATGTGTCGAGATTGCGGGGCACTGACGGATATGCTCGATCAGGGCATTTTGATCGGAACGGATTTTGTCAGACAGATCTCGCTGGGCGTTATTTCACAGCGGTATGCGAGTGTTTCAACGCCCCGCTCGATGGCGCGTCGAAGGCATTGGGTATAGTTGGGATCGATGTCGGCGCACGGGCTCATGCGGGTGGCATCTGCGCGTTGGATGAGGAACATCATCACGGCGCGGTGACCTTCTTCAACCATGTCGCCCAGTTCTTCGAGATGCTTGGCGCCGCGGGCGGTGACCGAATCGGGGAACTCGGCAAGTCCGGATTTGCGCATTAGGTGGACGTTCTTGATTTCGACATAGGCACGGCCTTTGGCTTCGTCTTGCAAGAGGATGTCGATGCGGCTGTTCTTGCCGTATTTCTGTTCGCGCTTGAGGGAGGCGTAGCCCTTCAGCTTGGCGATTTTGTTGTCTTCTATGGCCTCGCTGACGATCTTGTTGGGATGGCCGGTGTTGATGCCAACCAGGGTCGTTCCCTTTCCCGCATCGTTTTCCACCAGTTCCCAGGTGTGCCGGTATTTGCGGGTCTTGCTGTCGCTTTCGGAGACCCACACGAAGCTACCGGGATCGCAAAGGCCCTTCATGGAGCCGGTATTGGGACAACTGGCAGTAATTGTTTCACCATTGTCCAGTTCGATGTCGGCCAGGAAGCGCTTGTAGCGCTTGATGAGGGTTCCGCGTTTCAGGGGGGAGGCGAATTCCATGTCAGCTCCGTTGCCATGTTGATCCGCCCAGGTTCGTTAATTCGCAGAGATTCTCAACTCGAAATTAAGTGCGCCGGGATATCCTTCGCCAGATTTTGTTCCAGCGTATCGGACCCGGCATGACCTTGAGTATCGTCCTTAGATCGACCTTCGCCACTTTTCTTTGTGCCCTGCTTATAACGGCGGTATTCGTGGTCGAGGCGCGTGCGCAGGCGGCAATAGGCCATGTTGAGCGTGACAGCGAAGTCGAGATCGAGCAAATGAGCTGGGTCGAGGTTCGTGACCGGTTGGCCCAGGGGGCAACAACGATCCTCATCCCGACAGGTGGCACCGAGCAGAACGGACGCCATATGGCGCTTGGCAAACACAACTACATTGTGCGTGAAACCGCACGGCGAATTGCCCGGCAATTGGGCGATGCGCTGGTTGCCCCGGTAATGGCCTATGTTCCCCAGGGGCCGGTTTCGATGAAGATCGGTCACATGGCGTATCCTGGCACCATTTCACTTCCCGACGATGTGTTTGGGAAGGTGCTTGAAAATGTGGCCTACAGTTTCCGGCTTCATGGGTTCAAGCGCATCGTGTTCGTTGGCGATTCGGGTGGCAACCAGGGTGCGCAAAAGCGCGTTGCCAAGCGGCTTTCCAACGAGTGGAAGGATGAGGGCGTTCAGGTTTTGAGCGCCGATGCGTACTATGGCGACAACGGCGGCGAAGCGTATTTGATGGCGCAAGGGATGACAGGCGAGCAGATCGGCGGTCATGCCGGTGTGCGCGACACGTCCGAGTTGATGGCGGTTGCGCCTGACCTGGTGGATCTTGATGCAGCAAAACCCGACAGCGACGGCGCATCGGGCGATGCCAGGCTTGCCTCTGTTGAGTTGGGCGAAAAGCTGATTGCCAAAAAGGTCGCCGCTGCGGTGGCTGAAATCAAGGCGGCGGCTTCAGGCGAACAGCGCCCTGTCGCCAAGCCCGGCCTTATCGGCTGGCTGTTTGGCCTGGTGACGGGGTAAGCCATTTCGCGGACTGGACCTGTGCGGGGTTCATCATGGTAGCATCGTCGGGTAACGACGCGAGAGCCAATGATGAGCGAGCAACATCCCTCTTCGAAACGTGATACCGCAACGTCGGGAGCGCCGACTGGCGGCGAGGAGGTCACGGCCGCCGTCCTGGTCATCGGGGACGAGATCCTTTCAGGCCGGACCAAGGAAGCCAACTCGGGCTACATCGCCGGGTTGATGACAGCGAGCGGAATCCGATTGCGCGAAGTGCGCGTCGTTGCGGACGATACCAGCGAGATTGTTGGTGCGTTGAAGGCGCTGCGGGAACGGTTCACCTACGTTTTCACCACTGGCGGTATCGGCCCGACCCACGACGACATCACCGCTGAGAGCGTGGCGCAGGCATTCGGCGTCGAGCTTGCCGTCGACGACCGGGCTCTGGCGCTGATGATGCCCTATTATAAGCGCCGAGGATTGGAGCTGACGCCGTCGCGGTTGCGGATGGCAAGAATTCCCAAAGGCGCCGACTTGATCGCCAACAGGATTTCTGCTGCTCCTGGGTTCAGGCTTGAAAACGTTTTCGTTCTGGCGGGTGTTCCTTCGATCATGCAGGTGATGATGGATGAGGTGTTGCCGACATTGCGGACCGGCGCGCGGATGTTGAGCGAGACGATCAAGGTCGACGGGCCGGAGGGGGAGGTTGCCGATCTTCTCACAGAGCACCAACGCTTGTTCCCGGATATCTCAATGGGAAGCTATCCGTCGTTCAAGGACGGTGTTATGGCCTGCGAATTGGTTCTGCGGTCGATCGACGCAGAAGGGCTGAATACCGCCTATATTGCACTGCGGCAAAAATTAACAGATTCCGATATTAAACACGTCTAATCAATGCGTTGCGCATTGGAATGCGTCCGGACGCCTCTGCGGCAGTACGTCGGTTGCGTTAACCCTATATCTTAACATTATCTCGCTCTTGCCTTGAACCGCCGTGTATTTCACCGCTCGGCAAGGGTTTTCGCGGGCGCGAAGTCTTAACACCGCAATTTCACGACTTATGTGGCGGTGCAATAAAGTGCGCATCCCCCCTTGCTGAACTTGAGTGGCCGCAATCGCGGAACCGCCGTCGATGGACGAACCGTTCGCAGAGGTTCGCTCCGCAGACGGCATCAGGTTTCCAGGCTGAAGGCTTACAGGGGTTAGAAGATATGTGGAATGGTATTGGATTAACGGCGCAGGGGGCGCTTGGTCAGGGCGTGTCTGGCGCCAGACTATTTGGCGGTTATCTGGTTGGGTGTCTGGCGCTGATCGGCGTCGTTGTGGCCGCCCAACCAGCCGAAGCAAAACGGCCTGGCTCGACATATTGCTTTGTCGGTAAATGCCACCGGGTCAAGTCGCTGAACGAAACACGCGCCTTGGTTGGCAAGGAAGTGGCGCTTTATGCCAGCCACTATTCGGACTGCTCGAAGGATCGCTACAATCCGTGCGGTCTGACGTCTTCGGGCGAACCGTTTTATCCCGAAAGGCCCGACAACGCTGCCAGCCCGATTTATCCCGACGGTACGATTTTGTTGGTTCGCCATCCTGGAACGAAGGCAGCGGCGGTCCTGCGGATAAACAATGCGGGGCCCTACTGGGGGAGGCGCAAGCTCGATGTGTCGTATGCGACAGCGGAGCGCCTGGGCTTTCGCAAGCGTGGTGTGGCCAAGCTGGAAACCAAGATCCTTGCGGCACCTGACCGCAAAGAATCGCGCTACGTGCGACGCCGGGCGTATCGGCCGGTGCCAGGCTACATCGGCAAGTTCGATAGCCTGGAGAAAGCCGAGGTCACGGCAGTCGCAACGATGATGCTTGATGCGACGGCAGCCAGTGCGTTGGGGCCATCAAGCAGCGCGATGATGGTGGCAGCGCGCACGCAGGGCAAGAAGGCGCGGGCGGCGCGGCAACGTTCTAAGAAGACGATTGCTCCGATCATCAAACAGATGCGGCTGATTGCGGAGATGAAGACGGTAACCGCCAAGGCGTTGCGGGTGGCTGACGTCTCGATTACGGCTTCGCCAAATCGTATTTCAAAAGCGGTAGCGCCGGAAAAAGGTACCGTCCAGTCGGGGCGGGCACCGTCGAGGCTGTTGGCTCAGGCTGTGCTCAATGATGTCAGTTCCGAAGTTGCAATCCTGGAACGGCGCTCCAGCGGAGTTGCTGTGAAGCTGATCAAGACGGCTGAACTGGGCGCGCCCAAACAGGAAGCCTGGCATGACCTGTTGAGGCCGCGGCTGGGTGCGGGATCGCTTCTGGGGGGGCGCAAATGGGGTGGCGATGTGCCGTTGCAGCCGCTGCCTGGACGAGCGCCGCGTGAGTATTACCCAGGTGCGCCGCTATTGGCGCGCAGCGGCATGACGGGTTGAGGCCGCCTCACCAATAACCACGAAAAGAGCCCGCAGATCTCGCGATCTGCGGGCTTTTCTTATTGGGCGATCCGGTTGACGTTTTGCGTTTGAAGCTCGGTCTTCTAAGTCGGGCTTTTATGCAGCGTCCTTGAGGTCGCCGATATCGTCGGCGGGGTAGAGATCGTAGGCGACGTCGAGGGCGTCGAGGAATTCGGACACCAGATCCATGCAGATACCCAGCGGCACTTTGCCAGCGACCAGGAACGTGTCGTTGATCTTGATGGCATTGGTTTCACAAAGGCCCGGCGCTTCGCTGTCGATCAGGCCACGTGAACGCAGGTAGGCGACATGGCCGCCACCGGTGTCGAAGTCGCCGGAAATTTGCAGATGCAGTTCCTCGAAAGCGTCAGCCAGATCGGCGGAGGCGGAGTTGAAAAGTTGCGCCAGGGGGCGAAAACGCCGTGCGTCGCGGCTGAGGACTTCAACGTGTTCGCGGGCCTGGACGATGCGCGATACAAGGTTCAACTCATGCGTCCTGAAGCGGGAGATTGCCCACCGCTGGGCGCCAGCGACGGCGCAATCGGTGGCACCGCCAGGTGTCCAGTGGGAGTTGGCTGCAAGCAGGTCTTCTCCTGCGGCAAGGGCTGAATCAAGGTGGTCGGCTACCAGGTAGACACTTGGTGGCACGTTTTTTTGCGCATTTAACATCATCATCTCCAACGCGGCCAAAGTCTGTGGCCGGCGTTTCTAGCTGCTGCTCGTGGCCGTGTTAGCTGCGAGGCGATGGCATCAGCGCCACCAGCTCTTGCAGGGCATCGCTCAGATCGCGACCTCGTATAGAAAGGTAGCGGGCAAGGTTGCAATCGAAGGCGGCGCGCCAACGATCACGATCGGTGGTTTTGACGGCGATCTGCTTGAGGCTGGACAGGATCGCATCGTCGGTGAATTCGGCTGGCACGTTGAGGCGCCCGCGCACAATGGGAACTGCTTCGGCCAGGTGCAGGACATCGGCAATGGCGGTGACCGGAGTTCGAGTTGGCGCGGGCCTGACGGAGCGATTGAGGCGCTGCGTCGTGGCTTCGCTTGGCAGGTATTGCGGTCTGACCCGCGTCGTCTTTGCTTTTGGATCGATGCCGCTCATGTAGACAGACTTCCCCTAAATCGCCGAGTTCTAGTGGTGCCAAGTATGAGTGATTCGCGCGATGATTTGGCATCGCTGGAAAAACTGTGAAGGGTGCGAAATGACGCTACCTTCCTTGTTGTTGTTTTCCGGCATTGGCCGATGCTTTTTTCAGGTCTCCCCCGGGGACGCCGTCCCCGGGTTAAGGCGCTAGTGTTTCGCTCACCTTCGGTGTGCAATTCAGCTACAGCCGCTGGTACCGCCGCAGGTGTTGCACTTGAGGCAGGTGCCGTTGCGAACAAGCGTGAAGTTGCCACACGAGCCGCAGGCTTCTCCCTCATAGCCCTTGATCTTGGCTTCCAGGATCTGGTCGGTCACTGGGGGCGCCTTCAGAGCAAGGTTGCCGTCGGTTGCCACCGTCATGGTTTCCGTCGTGGTTTGAGAAACCATCTGGGTGGTGCCCGAAGGGGTCTCTGTGGAAAACGCCGTGGTGACTTCATGCTGCATTTCGGCAACGCCGCCGTTGGTGTTGTCGGAAGCCAGGCCAATGCGGCCGGCAAGTGCACCGCGGGTAAAGCCATGGCTGACGACGTGGGCTGCGGGCAGGGCCGGGGCGGCATCTTGGTCGCCTGTTTCACCGGCGCCGATTGCCGTTGCTGACATTTCACCCGGGTCGACGTGGGCCAGATCGTTGCGGCCCAGATAAGAGACAGCCAATTCGCGGAACAGGTAATCCAGAACGCTGGTGGCGTTGCGGATTGTCTCATTGCCCTGGACCATGCCGGCCGGCTCGAAGCGGGTGAAGGTGAAGGCTTCGACGTATTCGTCAAGCGGAACGCCGTATTGCAGGCCGAGCGAAATGGCGATGGCGAAGTTGTTCATCAACGAGCGGAAGGCAGCACCTTCCTTGTGCATGTCGATGAAGATTTCGCCGAGGCGCCCATCTTCGTACTCACCAGTCGACAGGTACACCTTGTGGCCGCCAACGACGGCTTTCTGGGTGTAGCCCTTGCGACGACCGGGAAGTTTTTCACGGCCCTGGGGAACCATGCGCTCAATGATCTTCTCGGTGATCTTTTCGGCCGTGGCGGCAGCGCGCGCCAGTTGCGGCTTGTCGCTTGCCATACGGTCGATGGCTTCGTCCTGCTCTTCGTCGGTGTCGCCCAGCAATTGCGAGTTGAGCGGCTGGGAGAGCTTGGAGCCATCGCGGTACAGCGCGTTGGCTTTCAGGGCGGAGCGCCATGAGCGCATGTAGGCTTTCTCGCAATCCTCAACGGTGGCGTCGTTGGCCATGTTGATGGTCTTGGAGATGGCGCCAGAGATGAATGGCTGGGAGGCGGCCATCATGTCGATGTGGCTGTTGACCGAAAGATAGCGCTTGCCGATGCGGCCGCATGGGTTGGCGCAATCGAAGACGGGCAGGTGCTCGGCCTTGATGTGGGGGGCGCCTTCGAGTGTCATCGCACCGCACACGTAGGTGTTGGCCAATTCGATATCGCTGCGCTTGAAGCCCAGGTGGGTCAGCAGGCAGAAGTCCGGATCATTGAGCTTTTCAGCAGGCACGCCCAGCTTGGTTGTCAGGAAGTCTTCGCCCAGCGTCCACTTGTTGAACATGAACTTGATGTCGAAGGCGCTTTCCAGGCCGCTTTCCAGGCGCTCGAGGGCTTCGGCATCGAAGCCTTTGGCGCCAAGCGTCTGGTGGTTGATTGATGGTGCGTCTTTCAGCGTGCCGTGACCGACTGCGTAGGCTTCAATGTCGGCAAGCTGCTTTTCGCTATAGCCCAATGTGGTCAGGGCTTCTGGAACGGCCTGGTTGATGATCTTGAAGTAGCCGCCACCTGCAAGCTTCTTGAACTTCACAAGCGCGAAGTCGGGCTCGATGCCGGTGGTGTCGCAGTCCATGACCAGACCGATGGTGCCGGTCGGGGCGACGACGGAGGCTTGCGCGTTGCGGAAACCGTGCTGGCTGCCAAGTTCCAGGGCTTGGTCCCAGGCGACCTTGGCGGCTTCGATGAGGCGCTGATCCTTGCAGGACGCATGGTCGAGCGGGATTGGTGCGATGGACAACTCTTCGTAGCCATCGGCGTGGCCGTATGCAGCGCGGCGGTGGTTGCGGATGACGCGAAGCATGTCGTCGGCGTTTTCCTCATGGCCCGGGAAGGGGCCAAGTTCGCCAGCCATTTCAGCGCTGGTGGCATAGGAGACGCCGGTCATGATTGCCGAGATCGAGCCGCAGATGGCGCGGCCTTCATCTGAATCGTAAGGGATGCCGGAAGCCATCAAGAGGCCACCGATGTTGGCAAAGCCCAGACCCATGGTGCGATAGCGGTAGCTTAGTTCGGCAATCCGCCTGGATGGGAACTGCGCCATCAGGATCGAGATTTCGAGCACCATCGTCCATAGCCGGCAGGCGTGGGCATATGATTCGGTGTCGAACGACTTATCGTCATTCCTGAACTGCATCAGGTTCAACGACGCCAGGTTACAGGCGGTGTCGTCGAGGAACATGTATTCCGAGCATGGGTTCGATGCGCGGATTTCGCCCGACTGCGGGCAGGTGTGCCAGTCGTTGATGGTGGTGTGGAACTGAATGCCGGGATCAGCCGAAGCCCAGGCGGCGTGACCGATCTGTTCCCACAGATCGCGCGCCTTGATGGTTTTGGCGACCTTGTCGGAGGTGCGGTGGGTAAGCTGCCACTCGCCGTCATTTTCAACCGAGTTGAGGAAGTCGTCGGTGACGCGAACCGAGTTGTTTGAATTCTGGCCGGCCACCGTCAGGTAGGCGTCGGAATCCCAGTCGGTGTTGTAGGTTTCGAATTTCAGATCGGTGAAACCCTGCTGGGCGAACTGGATGACGCGGCGGATATAATTATCGGGCACGTGATCGCGGCGCGCGTCCTTGATGGCACGCTTGAGGGCAGGGTTCTGCTTGGGATCGAAGCAGCGCTCATCGAGGCTGGCGTCGGCGTTCGCGCCTTCGTCACCACAATTGATGCAGGCCTTGAGAATGGCGTTGAGGCGCTTTTCGCAGATCTTCGAACCGGTCACCAGGGCGGCGACCTTCTGCTCCTCGCGGACCTTCCAGTTGATGTATTCCTCGATATCGGGGTGGTCGACATCGACGACGACCATCTTGGCAGCCCGGCGTGTGGTGCCGCCCGACTTGATCGCACCAGCAGCCCGGTCACCGATTTTCAGGAAGCTCATCAGGCCGGATGACTTGCCGCCGCCTGAAAGTTTTTCGCCACCGCCACGCAGGCTGGAGAAGTTGGTGCCGGTGCCCGAACCGTATTTGAACAGGCGGGCTTCACGAACCCAAAGGTCCATGATGCCGTCTTCGCCAACCAGGTCGTCTTCGACCGACTGGATGAAGCAGGCGTGTGGCTGCGGGCGCTCATAGGCGGACGTGGACTGGAGGATTTCGCCGGTGATGTGGTCGGCGTAATAGTGGCCCTGGCCGGGGCCATCGATGCCGTAGGCCCAGTGCAGACCGGTGTTGAACCACTGCGGCGAGTTGGGGGCGGCCATTTGCATGGCGAGCATGTAGCGGTGCTCGTCATAAAAGGCGCGGGCGTCATCTTCGGTTGTGAAGTAGCCGCCCTTCCAGCCCCAATAGGTCCAGGTGCCGGCCAGGCGGTCGAAAACCTGGCGGGAATCGGTTTCGCCGCCGGTGCGCTCCTCAGAGGTGAGGTCGGCAAGGGCGCGCTCGTCGGCGACAGAGCGCCAGAGCCATGACGGGACCTGCGTTTCTTCAACGCGCTTCAGGCGGGCAGGCACACCGGCCTTGCGGAAATATTTCTGGGCGATGATGTCGGCTGCGACCTGGCTCCAGTGCTCGGGCACCATCATGTTTTCTAGCTGGAAGACGATCGAGCCGTCGGGGTTGCGGATTTCCGACGTTGCGCGGCGGAAGGGGATATTCTCGTAAGGTGACTTTCCTGCTTCGGTGAAACGCCGCGTGATCTTCATTTTCGCTATGCCCCCAAGTTTGCTTTTTTGGGAGTCAGTGAACGCGTAACAAGGGTACTGACCCGTTATGACTGCCAAGCCGACGACAATTGTCTGACTTCGCTTTGTTTTTTATGTCGGCGGCACTGGGGCCGGTTGGTCTGGCTCCGGCGTTGCCGCAAGGTTTGTTTTGGCCGCAGAAGATTGCCCTTCAGCGACCCATTGGAATCGCTAAAAGTTGCGCCTTCTGGCAGAGTTGGAATTGCAGGTGATCGACTACTGGAACTTACACATTTGCGGTCGGTGGCTCACGGAAACTCGGATCAACACGCAACCGCCGTCTGACAATTGAAACGCTATTGCGATTCGTGGGGCCACAAAACCCTCCGCTACAACCTGTTGTGTGATTTTTGAGGTTGAGGCGGATGGGCAACTAGATGTTGGGTGTGTGTGGATGGCCTGTTGATAGCCTGTCGGTAAGCGCGGGATGATCTGACGGCCGATCACCTGTAGCTTCAGGCCTGGCGCGCTTGATGCGGCTGAGGACGAACCGGCATAACGTCTGGGCGTTGAGCGAAAGTCTAAACCGATTCCGGTGCGGCGAAGTGTGGCCGGTATGCCGCGCTCTGGCTCTGACCCACTTCACTTGCGTCGTATGGACAAGAATGGCCGTCTCTGGTCTAAGCTGAGGTGCGAGAACACCGGCCCGATTGGGCGGAATTGACGAGTAGCCGTTAGCAGGGAAAAATTCGTGGGAATCTTTACAGAGATCTTTAGCTGGTGGGGTGGCAATACCTGGGGAACCCGTTGGACGATCTGGAAGTCGGCCTCGCTGGTGGGCGAAGATGACCTTGGTAATCGCTATTACCTGCAACGCCGCGGTGTCGGGCCGCTGGGCGTGCCGCGCCGCTTCGTCGTCTATAAAGACCTCGCTGACGCCTCGAAGGTTCCGCCTGAATGGCACGGCTGGCTGCACTACACGGTCGATACGCCACCGACAGAAGAAGACTACGAACCCAAGCCCTGGCAAAAGCCGCATCATATGAATATGACGGGCACGTCTCAGGCCTACCGTCCAGAAGGCTCGATCCTGACGCCGCAGTCGCGGCCGAAAGCGACCGGTGACTATTCGGCCTGGCGGCCGGAGTAAGGCGGGCGAAGTCTGGATTGGCTTGGCGTGGGTGGCAAACGGTGATTGTGGCCGACCAGATGTGCTGGTGAGCTGCCATGGTGTGATCGAATTGCCCGATTAGCGTTCGCTTTATCTTGGGAAGGCTTTGGAGGCTGGGGCATTTGTCACAGCCGGCCTAGCAGGCTGTTGAAGAACTCAGTGAGGTCGCGATGCGAGACGAAATTGGCTGCCGGCAAGACGCGTCCGGTGCAGGCGTGGTGGATCCCACGGCAAACCGGCGCAACGCAGTCCGGCAGTCAATTTCGCCGCATCCCC
>JAHZKP010000016.1 GCA_022600345.1 Alphaproteobacteria bacterium
GGGACGGGTGGATCTGCGCCAATCTCTGCGCAGCCCGACTTGTCCGTAGCCCCGCTACGCACTGCGCCGGTCCACTTGATCTTGTCACAAATCCACCTCGTCATAATGGTTCGATTTGGTCGGAAAGGGCTCTAGCGGTTCGCATTGGCACAATTGACAACAATATCCTGCCGCCGCTTCCAGTGCGCGCGCACCTGATGTATTTATTGAACTTCAAAAAAATGCACCGTTATAAAAAACTGCGACCGCCCCCGTTCGACGGTGGACCGGTCTGGAAATTGTTGGGGAGATGATCGATGAACCGCTTGGAGACTTTGTTTGGTCTCAAAGGTGAGGCGACGGTTCGCTATCTGGACGGCGAATTCCAACTCGTCTCGCCCGGGGAGTTCGTCCGCTGCGCCGTCACAGGAAAACCCATCTCCCTGGATGACCTTCGCTATTGGAGCGTGGAGCACCAGGAGGCCTATGCCAGTTCCCAGATTTCCTATAATCGCTTTCTGGAATTGCAGTCTCGCAAGGGCTGAAGGAACGCTTCGATATCCCCAGAGTCGGTCGGGCACCGGGCAATAAAATAAGCTACACCCGGGCGGCCTCGACCAGCGCCTCAAGCCGCTTTTCATCGCCGTCCTTAAAGCCGATTGAAATACCGATCGGGGTGGTTTGCCCGGCAAGCCTGGCGCGCTCGCCATCGCTCTTACGAAGCCTCACGAAATCCTTTTCAGTCGTCACCAACTTCGCACCCATTGACGCTGCCAACTCAAGAAGAAACTTGGCATCCTCCTCGCTAAAAGCGTGATGGTCCTTATAGAGCCGCGTACCGACCACCTGGGCGCCCAGATTGCTCACCAGATCGATAAAGCGCTGCGGATTGCCGATGCCCGCATAGGCGACCACACGCTCGCCCACTAGCGATCGCGCAGCTTCATTGGGCACCACCGACGCTGAAAGGACAGGTCCGGGGAATTCTCCAGGAATTCCAGACTTTTCCGCCCCATCGACTGGTCCGTTGAAAACCACGCAATCGGCAAGGGTGAATTGGAAATCGAGCGGCGCACGCAGCGGTCCTGCTGGGATGACTTCGCCATTGCCCACGCCGCGCCGCCCGTCGACAACGGCAATTGATAGCGTCTTCGCTAATTGCGGGTTCTGCAAGCCATCATCCATGATGATGTGGGTGATCGCTCCGAGCTCTTCGATCAGGCGTGCCCCCTCGGCCCGGTCGCGAGACACCACCGTCGGGCACTTTCCCGCCAGCAACAAGGGCTCATCGCCGATATCGGCTGCCCCATGCACCTCCGCATTGACCCATAGCGGCCCCTTCAGGCGTCCTGAATACCCCCGCGTCAGAAATGCAGGGTGCCCGCCGCGCGCCCTGATCAGCCCGGCAATAAACAACGACAACGGCGTTTTGCCCGTGCCCCCGGCGGTAAAATTGCCAACGCAGATGACTGGAAGCTTTGAGCGATAAGCCTGCGCCTTGATAAAGCGGCGCTGGGCAATCGCACCGTAAATCTTGGCAATCGGCAACAACGCCTTGGTTCGCAGATCGCTCTTCCCTTCAGCATACCACCAGGAGGGTTCCTCAAGAGGCACGATCAAGTTCCTTTTCGCCGCCCTCATCGCCTGGCAACGCCTCGATCAGCGCGGCAATTGTCATGTCCAACGCGCCCGTCAGTTCGTCGACGGCAGCAATTCCCTTCTTTTGCAAGGCATCAAGCCCGCTTTCATCGCCGATCAAATCGATAACGGCTTTTGCCACGTCGTCGGCGGTTGTAACTTCGCGAACCGCTCCCTTGATGCGCAGGGCGTCGTAGATATCGCGGAAGTTGTAGAAGTGCGGTCCCGTCATCACCGCTGCACCATGCCGGATCGCCTCAATCGGGTTCTGGCCGCCCTTATCGACCAGCGAACCGCCGATCAGCGCGATCGGGCACAGCCTGTAAAGCGTCCCCAGTTCGCCAATCGTATCGGCAATGTAAATATCGGTTGAGGCCGAAGGCAGTTCCTGCAGCGAGCGCTGGGCAACCCTCAAGCCCTTGGACTTCAGCATTTCGGCAATCGCCGTTCCGCGCTCGGGGTGGCGCGGCGCGATAATCGTCAGGAAGCCATCGTAGACGGCGGCGATTTTCCGGTGAGCGTCAGCGATGAACTCTTCTTCGTCCGGGTGGGTACTGGCTGCAACGTAGCCGCGCCGGTCTTTTGCCGCTGAGATAAGTTCGTCATAGGCCACGAGATCGACCGGCAGCGGCGGTGCGTCGATCTTGAGGTTGCCGGCAACCTGAACCCGGCGCGCGCCAAGTTCGCTATACCAGCGGCCAAACCGGTCGTTTTGCGCCAGAACCAGTTTGAAGCGGTTGAACAACGGCGAGGCCATGCCGGGCCGCTTGCGCCAGCGTGAATAGCTGCGCTTGGACATGCGCGCATTCACCAATAACAGCGGAATGGAAAGCGCCGATGTTTCCAGGATCAGGTTCGGCCAGATTTCGGACTCCGTGAAAACGGCGGCATCGGGCCGCCAGTGCGCCACGAAACGCCGGGCAAATTCAGGCGTGTCGACTGGAACGAACTGGTGGATGGCGCTATCACCCAGGCGTTCCTCGGCAAGCCGCGCCGACGTCACTGTCCCCGTCGTCAGCAGATACTTAAGATCAGGCCGCTTTGCCTTCAGCCCCGCAATGACCGGCAGAATGGCATTCGTTTCCCCGACACTTGCCGCATGAACCCACACCAGCGTGCCTTTGGGCCGTTCGATGCGGGCCTGGCCGTAGCGTTCCGATCGGCGCGAGGCGACCTCCTTGCCTTGGCGCTCTCGGTAGCGCAACACGATTGGCGCTGCCGGTTGCACGACGCGCATCGCTGCACGATAGGCCTTCAGCCCAAAGCCGGGCTCGGCAGCCGGCGCCTCAGGATCGCGCGCACCTGCCGGTGTTGCCCGGTCGGCATCCGCGCCAGCCAGCGCATAAGCCCTCAACGTCGTTTCATTCAGGCTGTCTTCCAGCAATTGGCGCAGGCGTTCCAGTTCTTCGGCAGGCGCATCTCTTGGAACGAAAATCGGGTCGCCCATCGCAAACCCCAGTTTCGAATAGGGCAGGTTGAGCGTCAGGCGGCTCCACGTGTTGAGCGAATGATAGCGAGAGGTCGCTGCCGCCATCGGCAAAATCGGCCGCCCGGATAGCCGTGCAAGTGTAATGATGCCGATTCCCGCCCGCCGCGCTGGGCCCGGCGGTACGTCTGCCGTCACGACAACGCTTGAGCCGCCCTTAAGCGTCGACATCGAGGCTTTCAGTGCGTAGGCCCCGCCCCGGTCTTTTCGCCGCCCGCCCGCACCAGCACCCCGGATCAACTCGACATCGAGCCGCCGCATGGCTTCGCCGATCAACTCGGCATCCCCGTGGCGGGCCACCATCGCGGCAAATTTCAGGCCCTTTGGCCGGCTGCACGCAAGCATCATGAATTGACCATGCCAGCACGCGCAGATCGCCGGATGCTCAGCCTCAAAACGCGCCTGCATGTCAGGCGGATCGAACCTGTGCTCGCTTGTTTTGTCGACGAGACGTATGAAACGGGCGAGATTTGCACCGCCAAACTTTGTCAGCCTGGTTTTCATCCGCGAAGTCAGTCCCTGCGACAAGTTCATTTAAGGGGCGCTGAGGCCATTGCCCCTAACTGAATAGGCGCCAGTCTGAGAAAGGCAACGCTCGAAAAGTCGTAACCGCCGTAACGCTGATCTGAACCGATTCTTCGCCCGCGTAATCGGCCCTTCCCGACGACTCCCTATCGATCGGGGTTTGCCCCCAACAATTTGCAGCATGAGCCCAAAAATGAAAGATTATTCCGCGACCTGTTGCCAGAAGGGCTCTAGCCCTTGCCGTCGCCTCCTATACCGCATAATACCCGCCAGTTAGCAATGTGCGTCGTAAGCATGTAGTTTGACGTGCCAGCATAGCCTTTTTTTATCAAGGGGCCTGTGTCCTGGCATCATCAAGGAGCGACGGGATTAGCGGCAGGTAATGGCGGGACTGGCCAAAAGATACAAGCGAGCGGTGAAACGCGTCAGCATGGCGTGGCGCACCTGGCTGATCGAACACAGCCCGCAGTGGATGCGGGACTGGTTCGGCCCCGGTGCGATTTACCTCGATATGCTGCTGATCGACCACGGTATTTTCCGTTTGGCGTATCTCAACAAGCACGCCCTGTCGCATGACGCCTGGCGCAGTGCCCAGCCCGCCCCGCATCATTTCCGCGCCATGAAGCGCGATGGCCTCAAGACCATCGTCAATCTTCGCGGTGATCGTGTTTGCGGCAGCTATTGGCTCGAGCGCAAACACTGCAAGGACCTCGGCCTCGAACTGGTCAATTTCCAGGTTCGCTCGCGCGCCGCACCCACGGTTGAGGAAATTCGCCGGGCCAAGGCGCTGTTTGAGCGGATAGAATATCCCATGCTCATGCATTGCAAGTCGGGCGCCGACCGGGCCGGGCTGATGAGCGTGCTCTACCGCCATTTCCACGAGGGAGTACCGATTGAGAAGGCCAAGGATGAATTATCCTTGCGCTACGGCCACATTCGCCAGGCCGATACCGGAATCCTTGATTATTTCTTCGAGCGCTACATTGCCGACAACAAGGAACAGCCGATCGCGTTCCTGGACTGGGTCGAGACCCGCTACGATTCCGAAGAGGTAACAACGACCTTCAAGTCGAATGGCTGGGCCAATCGTTTCGTCAACTCGGTCCTGCAGCGCGAATAGGGTGTGATCGTTTCAGCAGGACGCGCTCTGGTGGCCAACTGAAGCGTGCATCACTCCCTTCAGCACCAACACAAGCCGAATCTTGTCACCGTCCGTAAACATCGGCCTGCCGAATGTTGATCACCAGAAGAGTCATCGGCCTACCGAATGTTGTCGCCTAGCGCCAACACCGGTTTACCGCATGCCTATCCCCTTTGGTCCGGACCGCAATTTCCGCCAATGAGCAGTGTCCGCTGCCGCGAAGCGCCACCCAAAATCACCTCTCCCACCTCCGTCATCCCGTCGTTCGGACGGGATCCATGCTAGCTTCAAGGAACCGCTGCCAGTTCACCATAACGCCACCCGCTCCGGCATCCTCTTCAACCTTTGAAAACAAGTTAAACATCTGCTATTCCAAAAGCTTACGTGGATGGCCACCCGCGTGGCTATGACGTTGCAGGGGGGGGTGACGTTTGCCAAGACCGGCGGCCGTTGGCCATTGAGGCGAGCATCACTCCGAGGCCTTTGGCAGAACTAGCGGAGCTAACGGGATAAGCATGGGTTTACCGAGTGTTGGGCCCTAAAAGAGCCACGGCAGACTCGCTACCGTCGATCAGTTGCGCATTGGCAAGCCTCGCGTAAGCCCCGTTACGCGCCATAAGGTCCCCGTGAGTTCCGGTCTCCAACAAGCGCCCGTCTTCCATGACGCAGATTTGATCGGCGTTCTGCACGGTCGACAAACGGTGCGCGATCACAAGCGTCGTCCGGTTGACGGTAAAGCGGGCCAACGCCTCCTGAACGAGCTTCTCAGATTGCGTGTCGAGCGCACTGGTCGCTTCATCCAATAGCAGGATCGGTGCGTCTTTCAGGATTGCACGCGCCAGAGCAATTCGCTGCCGCTGCCCCCCAGATAGCCGCAAACCGCTCGCCCCGATCATCGTGTCATAGCCCTCAGGCTGCGCCAAAATGAACTCATGCGCCGCCGCAGCCCTGGCCGCCTCCTCGATCTCTTCTTCGCTGGCGTTCAGGCGCCCCAGCGCGATATTGGCGCGGATGGTGTCGTCGAACATGGTCACGTCCTGGCTGACCAGGGCAATGGAATCGCGCAGCGATTGCAGCGTCACGTCTCGCACATCCTGCCCGTCGACCAGAATTGCCCCATCGGTAACTTCAAACAGTCTGGGCACGAGGTTGATAATCGTGGTTTTGCCGGCCCCCGAGCGCCCGACAAGCGCCACCGTTGTTCCGCCTTTTACGTCCAGCGTGAAGTTCTCGATGGCTGTTTTTTCGGTACTTTGCTTGTAGCCGAACGAAACGTTCCGGAAGTCGATCGCGCCTTTGCTGATTGAAACCGGCCTGGCCCCCGGCTTGTCGACGATTTCAGGTTTTTCATCAAGCAGGCCGTAAAGGCTTTCAGCCGCCGCCAACCCCTCCTGGATACGGCCCGTGAGATTCCCCAACGCGCGGATCGGCTGGGCTGCCATCAACAGGGCGGTCAGGAATCCCATGAAATCGCCGACCGTCGAGATGCCACTCGATATCCGCCAATAGGCAAATGCAATGACACCGGCCACTGCCAGCCCGCCCAGCGCTTCCAGCATCGGGTCGAGGCGCGCCCGGTTGCGCACCGACTTCATGCGCAGCCGGAAGACCTGCTCGAAGCTGCGGTGCACGCGCTTCGAGGTATAGTCCTCCAGCCGGAAGGTCTTGATCAGCCGAGAAGCCCCCAGGTTCTCCGACAACAGCGAAGTCATGTCGCCCAGTTCCAACTGCGTGCGCTTTGCGACCTTGCGCAGCCGCTCGGAGATGATGATGATCGGCAGCGCCGCAATGGGGTAAACGCCCAGTACGAACAGCGACATCAGCGGGTCCAGGTAGATCATCGAGCCAAGTAGCGCGATAACCATCAAGGTATCCCTGACGGCCGTGTTGAGACTGGCCTGAACCGCCTGTTGTACGAAATTGATGTCGTTTGTCAGCCGCGAGAGCAGGCGACCGGGCGTTTCGCGGGTCAGCCTTGAAAAGTCCGCATCGATCAGATGGCGGAACGCCGTTTTCTGGATGTCGGTTGCCATCCGGATGACCAGATGCTGGGTCGACACGGTCTGCAGATACAAAAACAAGCTGCGCAGCATCGTCACGGTAATGATGCCGCCCAGCACCAGCAGCAGGTTCTTCCCGTCATCGGCCATCAAGGTGTCGAACGACATCTTGATAATCATCGGATACCCGCCCGTGACGGCCGCCAGGCACGCCATGAAGACGAACACGATGATCAGCCGCCGCCAGCGTGGGAATACCCAGTCGGACAAGAAGCGCCACAACAATTCACGCGAACGCTTATCGAAGGCCGACTCTTTCTTCTTCCGGGCGGCCTTCGGCGGCTGCCCGCCGTTGTTCGTCGTGTCGGCTTGTTTGGGGGCGTTGCTCACTTCAACGGGGCTCGTATTTTTCGATCATCGAGAGATTAAGATGGCTGCGGGCTAATGCAAACAAGAAGCTTAACCGGCAGCGATTACCGGCCCCGGTCTATTCATCATCCTCGTCAGGCTCCAGCAGGCGATGAAGGTGCACGACGAAGTAGCGCATATGAGCGTTGTCGACCGAGCGCTGGGCGGCCTGCTTCCAGGCGGCGTGAGCTTCCGCATAGTTGGGGTACATCCCCACGATGTCCAGCTTGCCAAGGTCCGTGAACTCCACACCTTCAAGATCGTCCAATTCTCCACCAAACACGAGATGAAGCAATTGCTTTCCGCTCGTCTTGACCTCATGGCTCATCACATCACCTCATTTCTGACTCGGCTGTACCGGCCGCACGTTTGTTGCACCGCATAATGCCACTTCCTGCACGACGATTGGCATTTGGGCAAGTCCGCCGCTGGTCGCCCCCGACGGGCCTCTGCGGTGGATTTGTTCAATCATCGGACCTCAAAATGCAGCTCTGATCCAAATCGGAGCAGGTGTAAGGCCTACCGCGCATATTTGCTTAACGGTCCAAAAATCACTCCGCGCTACTATCAATCAATCGATTGCGATTAGACGGTCGAGGAAAACGTCAACAGGTAGGCTCATAAAAAGAGCGGCACGCAGGAGCGCCCTTCCGCGTGCCGCTTTTTGTTGCGTTACAAAATGGCAGCTAACACCCGCCTCCACCACGTTCGCAGCCAAACAACGTTGGTCTCACAGCCGTGCCATCAACACGGCATCAAGCATCAGCCCGATAAGTAACAGCCAGCCGACATAACGGTTGGATTTAAAGCGGACCAGGCAGTTGTCGGCATCTCCGATATCAAGTGTTGCGGTCTGCCAGGCAAACTGAGCCGCACTGATCGCCAGCGCTGCAAACGTGAAGTACGTCGCGCCTGCCAGGTAAGCCGCCACCAGCCAAACCCCTATGGTTGCCGCATAAAGCCCGTACAGCCATTGTTTCGTCGCATCTCCGAAGCGGATCGCCGTCGACTTCAAGCCAAGCGCCAGATCGTCTTCCTTGTCCTGATGGGCGTAAATCGTGTCATAGGCGATAGTCCACAAAACGCATCCCGCATAAAGTAGCACCGGTGCCGCACTTAGGCTGCCATAGAACGCAGCCCAGCCGACCAGCGCCCCCCAGTTGAACGTCAGGCCCAGCACCAATTGCGGCCAGTAGGTCAACCGCTTCATAAACGGATAGATGCCGACCAGTAGAAGCGAGGACGCTCCCAGCAAAATGGTGAACCAATTGAATTGGACGAGAACCGCAAGCCCGCAAGCCAGTAGCGCCGCAATGAAGATGAGCGCTGCCTTGGGTGTAACCTGCCCTGAAGGAATAGGCCGCGAGCGCGTGCGGGCCACCTGCGCATCATAATCCCGGTCGACGTAGTCGTTATAGGCGCACCCAGCCCCCCGCATAACGAATGCCCCGATGGCAAACAACACGCCACACCAAAGGCTCAAGCCCAGATCGCCCGGCGTCAGTTCGCCTCGCGCGCTCCTGTCGGTCAGCGCCAGACCCAGCGACCACCAGCACGGAAAGGCCAACAGCCACGAGCCGATCGGGCGGTCCGCCCTGGCCAGCCGCAAGTAGGGCCGCCACGCCAAAGGAGCGTAAACATCCACCCAGTTGCCACGCGCGGCATCTGCAACTGCGCCATTCTCGGCCGCGAAATTCTTTTCAGTCGGTTCTGTCATCCAACATCCCTATCAGCCGAAGCTGCTTGCAATTGGCGATGGCTTGGATAACACGGGTTTCATGGCAATCCACGATTTCAACGCCGAGCGCCTTTTCGTCGAGGCAACTTTGGCACCCGGGCATGAGGTCACCTGTTCAAGTGAACAGGTCCATTACCTCTTGAACGTTCTGCGCCTCAAGGCCGACGACACGATTCTGATTTTCAACGGCCGTGACGGTGAATGGCAAGCCCGCCTCACGGATGTCGCCAAGCGCCGCTGCACGCTAAAGGCCGAAATCCAAACCAGGCCTCAGGTGGCCGGTCCTGATCTCGTTTATCTTTTTGCGCCTTTGAAGCGCTCCCGGCTTGATTACATGGTGCAAAAGGCCGTCGAGATGGGGGCCGCCCGGCTGCAGCCGGTCTTCACCCGCCGAACTATAGCAGATCGCGTAAAACTCGACCGCATGCGCTCAAACGCAATCGAAGCAGCCGAACAATGCGGGATTCTGCACCTCCCCGAAGTCTCCGACCCCGTTGCGCTGCCAGCCCTCCTCGATCAATGGGACCCACAACGCCGCATCGTATTTTGCGACGAAGCAGCCGATCAGGCCGATCCGATTGCCATCCTCAAGCAACTCGACCCCGGCCCCATTGCTGTCCTGATAGGTCCCGAAGGCGGGTTTTCGACAGAAGAACGCGCGTTGCTGCGCTCCCGCGCCTTCACGACCGCCATTCCTTTGGGCCCGCGCATCATGCGTGCCGATACCGCCGCAATTGCCGCCCTCGCGCTCGTCAACGCCGTGCTTGGCGATTGGAAGCCCTGACCAACAAGCCTTGAGAAACAAAAAAGGGCGGGCCGCGATTTAACCGCAGACCCGCCCTGATATCTGATCGGCGAACAGCCCTATACGGCTGCCTCAGTTCCCAGCTTTTTCCGTTTCCGACTTGGCAACCGGTTTGCGCTTCACGGGTCGCCGCAGGAAATCGGGAATCTGCTCGTTGCTGCCAAACGGGCTGTTTTCGCCCTGCGCCGCCTTGGGCTTTCCACCCCTGCGGGCACCGCTTCGGGGGGCCTCGTCACCGCGTGAAGAAGTGCTTCTGCCACGCGCTGGCGGCGCGTCACTCGAAGTGCTGGAGGAGGCCGTTGAACGACGCCGGCGCGCTGGCGGTGGACCCGCCTCCTGGCTGGCACCTTGGGAACCACCCGTTGGCATATCCCCGATTACCGGCTGAGGTGCCCCAGGCTGGGCAACTGGTGGTGTCGCATTGCCCCCACCACGCTCGGGCTTCGCCTCCGTAGCCTCCGGGCGGGGCTGTGGTTGATCCTCAGCCCCATCGCGGCGCGGCCTGCGGCTGCGTTCACGCGCCGGTTTTGCATCTTCACTCGAACGCCCCGAGCGGCCGCTGGAGCGACCCGAACGGCCTGACGAACCTGACCGGCTGGAAGAACCAGAACGGCTCGAACCGCTACCCGAACGCCGCCGTTTGCGCGACTTGAAATCTTCCATGTCCTGATCGCTGGGTGGTTCGCTTAGCCACACGCTGCTGTCGCCGGTAATCTCCTCGATCTGCTTCAGCAACTTGAGATCGTCATAGGTGACAAGCGAAGTCGCCGAGCCCTTTTTGCCCGCACGCCCGGTCCGCCCAATCCGGTGAACGTAGTCGTCCGACTGCCACGGTAGGTCGAAGTTGAACACATGGCTGACGTCGGGAATATCGAGCCCGCGCGCCGCCACGTCGCTTGCCGCAAGAAACGTGATTTCGCCTGAGCGAAACTTATCCAGCGTCTCCATGCGCGCTTTCTGGTCCATGTCGCCATGCAGCGCGCCGGCATTGAAGCCGTGCTTGGTCAGGGACTTGAGCAGGATCGCCACGTCGCGCTTGCGATTGCAGAACACGATGGCATTGCGCACGTCTTCCCCACGCATCAGTTCACGCAGCGCCTCACGCTTGGCCCAGTCCTCGGTGTTCTCGCAATAATAAAACCGCTGTTCGATGGTCTGCGCCGTGGTCGCAGGTTTTGCCACCTCGATACGCACGGGATCGCGCAGGAACTGGCTGACCAACCGGGTGATCTCGGGTGGCATCGTTGCCGAGAAGAACAGCGTCTGGCGCTGGGGCGGCAACAGTTTGCAGATTTTCTCAATATCGGGAATGAAGCCCATGTCGAGCATCCGGTCGGCTTCATCGATCACCAGGATCTCAACGCCCATCAGCATGATCCGGCCGCGTTGAAAATGGTCGATCAATCGCCCGGGCGTGGCAATCAGCACATCGACGCCGCGGTCGAGCTTCTTGGTTTGCTCATCCATCGAAACACCGCCGATCAGCAATGCCAGATTGAGCTTGTGATTGATGCCGTATTTCTCGAAGCTCTGTGCCACCTGCGCGGCCAGCTCTCTTGTCGGAGCCAGGATCAGCGAGCGCGGCATCCGCGCCCGGGCCCGGCCCTTTTCCAGCCGTGAGATCATCGGCAGCGTGAACGATGCCGTCTTGCCGGTTCCCGTCTGCGCAATGCCCAGAACGTCGCGGCCTGTAACGGCCACCGGTATGGCTTCTTCCTGGATCGGCGTGGGTTCGGTGTAACCGGCAGCTTCTACCGCGGCCGTTACTTTTGGGCTGAGATCAAGCTCAGCAAAGGTCTTCGTCGTCAAACTGTGTCAACTCCCGTGACAGGACTTTGCGTTTTGGGGCAATCGCTGCCAGGATCCGGTTGGAACCCATCGCGGCAACGCCAATCCAAAACGCAAACAAAAAACCAGATCCCCATACCGATGTTTGACAATCAAGACATCGAAACCGGGAACCTAGCCCGCACGGTCGTCGCGCGGCTTATCGGTCGGTAGCGCAGGGGGAAAGTCCGGGCAAAGCGATCAATCAGAGAGGTCGTCCGCAAAAAGAATCAAAAAAGAATCGAATTCCCCTGCGCCCATGTCCGTTTCGCATCGCACACAATCGGTGACATCGCAAGTAGATCTCTGAAATCAGGACGTTTTGTCAGGGTGTGTCGTAGCAAAACGGCAGGCGCTGTCATCGGGGTTTTGCAAAACGCGAAGATAAGCCCTTGTTTGCAGGCAACAACTCGCGGCTGAATAACTGGCCGCTTGCTCGAATTGAACTTTGGCGGCGGGCCGGTCTTGCAGCGAGCCCTGAGAAAGGCGCCGCACACCGCTCGCTAATCATTGTTCAACCAGCTTGCAATCAGCCCTCCGCCAACCGCGCCCAGGATCGGGGCCACCCAGAACACCCAGAGCTGCAATAGCGCTTCAGTATCCGAGAAGGCGGCAACCGCGCTCGCACGCGCAGGATTGAGCGCTGCGTGGGAAATCGGGGCCAGTACGAAATGCAGCCCGGCAATCAGAAAAGCCATGGCGATCGGCATGAACCCGGCAGGCACTCCCGATGTCGTCGCCCCCACGAACAAGATCAAGATAAGCGCCATTGCCATCAGTTCGCCAACCAAGACCGCGGCGAATGGAAACGTGCCGCCGGCTTCGAAACGGTTGGCAATTGTCGAAATTGCTGCAACCTGACCATCGCCCGATGTTGCCGCCAATCCGGCAAAGCAGGCAGCAGCCCCGAGCGCGCCTAAGACCTGCGCGATGACATAGGGCACCGCATTGCGCGTCTCAAACCGGCCCGCGGCAACAAGGCCCAGCGTCAGCGCTGGATTGAAATGACACGCCGACACCCCGCCCAGCGCATAACACATCGCCGCATAGGTCAGCCCCGCAGCCAGAGCTGCTTCCAATCCATCGATGCCCCTGGAGGCCCCCAACAGGGCGGCCCCGCAGATCACCGCGACATAGGCGAAGGTCCCCAGGCACTCCGCCAGCAGCGCTTTTGTGTTCATTGGCTCGTGCCCATCGCTATCCCCAGAACCGACCCGGTTTCCCTACCGCAATAGGAAGCAATATTACCTTGTCTTGAGCAATAGAGCGCCCGAGCAAGAATTCAAGATGCGGTTCTCTGTTACGAAAATGACGCTGGCCGGGCGACCTTTAATGGCGACGACAGCCTGCAAGTGTGGCTCAGCAGGCGCATACGATTGACTAAGCCCCAAGTCAGAATTGGTTAACGCACGGGGGCCGTTCACTGAAATTACATTGTTGCAGCCATCTCGGAGGCCTCCCCGGTCTATACTGTTGCAACGACTGAGGCCGGGCAGTTTCACAACCAGGCTCCAGAACCCAACCGCAACCCAAGCCAGCCACCTCGATGCCCCACCAATCATTCGATGTCCTCGCGACCGTCGAGCCGTTCTCCCGGCTGCCGGCCTCCGCGCGCGCGAAAATCCTGCAACATACCGAACTCATCGATATCCCAAGCGGTGAACTTCTCATCCGGCAGGGCCAGCCCGCCAAACGGCTGTTCATTGTCTTGAGCGGACGCTTTGCGGTTCTGGTCGAGCCCAGCCCCCAGATCGTTGCCCAGATCGGAGTTGGCCAGCCCATCGGTGAGATCGCCTTTTTCGCTGGCGGCCTGAGGACCGCGAACGTCCGCGCTGAACGTGACAGCATCGTCCTGGCGCTGACCCGCGATGAATTCGATGCCCTCGCTGGCGAGCTACCCGAACTTTGGCCGACGGTCGCAGGCACCCTGGCAACCAGATTGACCCAGACCACCGCAGGGCGCAGCGACAACGGTCTCGTTCCCCCCAAGACGATCGCGATCTGCCGTGCAGGATCAGGTCCGCTGCATCAGGGCTTCATAGAAAACCTTAGGCAGCATTGTTCGAGCCAGCCCGGCATCCTGTTCCTCGATGCCGCCGCCGCCAAGACGGCCATGTCAACCAACGAATTGACCACTGCCTCAGCCAAGACGGCTTGGTTCAACGCGCTCGAACAGCGCTATGAACGCATCATCTACGTTTGCGATGCGACCGTTACCGATTGGACCCAGAAGGCCTTGCACCAGGCCGACCAGGTGCTGCTCGCTGCAGATGCCCGCACGGCCGGCCAGGCAACACCCAACGATCTTGAACGCCTGACCGCCACCTTGCACGATCCACAGTTCGTTAGACTGGCCCTGCTGCACTCAAAGCGGTCGGTGGCAGTCGAAGGCACTGGCAATTGGCTTGCCTCCAGACCGTTCGTTGGCGCTCACCACCATTTGGCCGTCGGCGAGGCTGATGATATCGCCCGCCTCATGCGCTTTGTAACCTGTACCGCCACGGGTCTGGTGGCCTCAGGTGGTGGCGCCTTCACGGCTGCCCATATCGGCATGTACCAGGCGCTTCAGGAGGCCGGATACGAATTCGATTATTTCGGCGGAACCAGTGGCGGCGCAGCTATGACCGCGGCCTTTGCCAGCGATGTCGATCCAGCCGATGTCGACCAACACACCCACGACATGTTCGTCGCGCGCAAAGCCATGGCGCGTTGGAATTGGCCCCGCTACAGCATGCTCGACCACCGTGTCTTCGATGAGAAACTGGCGGAGTTCTTTCCCACACCCGACATCGCCGACCTTTGGGTGCCCTACTTCGCCGTCGCCAGCAACCTTTCGACCAACGCGCTGGAAATCATCAGGCGTGGTCCGCTGTGGAAAGCCATCCGCGCATCCGCCGCCATCCCCGCATTGTTCCCGCCGGTGTTTTCCAACACCGGTGAAATGCTTGTCGACGGGTGCCTGATCGACAACGTTCCGCTTGGCCCGATGCGCAGCCTGAAGTGCGGCCCCAATGTCGTACTCGATTTAAAGGTGCCCCACATCGAAAGTCAGCGGATCGATACCGCACGGCTGCCATCGCGAACCACCTTGATGCGCAAATTGGCGCTGGGCGGTGTTATTCCAGCAGGCAACGCGCCCGGCCCCCATACGGTTCTGCTCAGAAGCCTGCTGCGCGAAACCCGCGATGTCGCCAAGGAACTCCATTCCGGCGATCGCCTGTTGACCTTCACGGTCCCCGATGACGCCAACGTTCTGGACTGGTCGAACCACCGCAAACTACGCTGGGCCGCCTACGACTTCGCCCGCCAGGAATTGGCGAGCACAACAGTCAAGTGCGGTTAAGGCCGTCGGAGCCAGCAGAGCCGCCCCACCCCGACCTCATAGCAGTTCCGAGCCGTCGTCGAATTGCAGGCGCTCGACGTTCTGGATGATGTCGGAGCCTTGATCGCCATCAGACTTATTGAGGTCGGTGACACGGTAGGTTGTCTTATTGATCTGTGTGATGCGGAAATCGTCCTGGTCACCGGCAAGTATCACCGTGTCGCGGCCCGAGCCGCCGTTTATCCGGTCGTTGCCCTCGCCGCCGATCAGCCTGTCGTGGCCGCTGTCGCCAAACAGCCGGTCGCTGCCAGCATCACCAAACAGCGTGTCGTTGTTGGCCCCGCCCCGGATGAAATCATTGCCATCGCCGCCACTCAGCCGGTCGTGGCCGCTATCGCCGTAAAGCTTGTCGCTGCCGCTGCCACCGTTGCCTAGATCGTGGCCGGCTCCCCCGCGGATCAGGTCGTTGCCAGCACCCCCGTCCATGATGTCGCGATCGTTTTGGCCGAACATGCGGTCGCTGCCGTTTTCACCAAACATCCTGTCGATGCCGTTGCCACCTGTCATCGAGTCATTGCCGCTTTCGCCGCGCAGATGGTCGCGCCCGTCATTGCCCTGGATGCGGTCGTTGCCAGTTCCACCAAACAAGCGGTCATTGCCGCCCGCCCCGATCATAAGATCGTTGCCCACGCCGCCGTCGTGGCTATCAGCACTCTGGGTGCCCCGGAACGTATCGTTGCTGTCGATGCCGGTGACCGTGAACGTTGCCGTTGCCGTGGACGAGTTGCCGTTGGCATCGCGCACCGTGTAGTCGAACGATTCCGTGCGCGTTTCGCCTTCGGGCAGGTGATCGTATCGATCGTCAAAGATCAATTCGAAGTTGCCGGTGCCCGGAACCACCCGGATTGTCGCGCCCGAGGCGAGCGTATCGGTGACAATACCGAACGATGGGCCGTTTCCATTGACGTCCGATACGACGAGTCCACCGCCGGCCGGATCGGCATCCGCCCCTTGGCCGTTGTCATCAAACAGGTTGCCGTAATAGCGGTTCGGCAACGTGCTATCAGGATCGCTGTAGTCCTCATTGAACGCGAACGCATCGTCGGCGGCTGTGGGAAGCGAAGCAATTATGTTTGCGACGGTCTGAACGCCATCGGAAAATTCAATTTCCTCGACATCCTTGAAGGTGTGTACCCTCGAGAAGTCCGACAGGGTCAGAGCGTTGGTATTGGCATTGAAGCTGGCCGAATAGCTGGCAAAGGTCCCAGGCAGGACGACTCGGTCGGTGCCGTCTCCCCCATTGATCGTGTTGTCGCCGTCGCTACTGGCGATGATGACATTGTTCTGGGCATTTCCGGTCAGGTTGAGATCGCCCGACCCGGTGAATTCGAAGTCCTCAACATTGTCCGGCAAAACGTATTCTGCCAGCGAGGACTTTACAGTATCGGTGCCCTCTGCGGCATTCTCGGTAACAAGGTCCAACTCGTTGTCGACAATGTAGGTGTCGTTGCCCGTGCCGCCGCGCATTATGTCGTCGTCCAGGCCACCGTCGAGGTAATCGTCGTTGGCACCGCCGATCAATTCGTCGCTGCCACTCCCGCCCGATAGCGTGTCGTCGCCTGCGCCGCCATCAATGGTGTCGCCGCCATCGCCGCCCGACAAGTCATCATCCCCGCCGCCTCCGTCGATGTCATTGCCATCATCAAAGCCAACGAAGGTATCGTCACTGGACGCTCCGGTGAACGAATTCAGCCCGGACCCGATTGCATTGATCAAATCTGAAGTGTCGCCAGCAAGCGCCGTGAGAACATCACCGTAGACCACGTCGGAGAACCCGATATTGCCGCTGGTCGTCGTGGCGATCTTGACGCCATTGACCGTAATCTCGAGGCCGTCGATAAATCCCAGCCCGGCAATAACCGCGCCGCCTACATCATATTCGATGTCGGAACCCGTAAAGCGCACTTCACTCGTGCCGTCCACGACAGAGAAGAATTCATCGGTGCCCTGCTGGTAGGATCCAGCGGCCAGGATATCCAACAGCGCCTGCGAGACATTTGTTGTCGCGGCCGCACCTTCGATGATCTGGATATCAATAGACATAGCAGCAATCCCCCCATATCGAGCGAGCGCCAGCGGGGCATAAACCTGCGCCGCCTGGAACGTTCCGAGCGCTGATAGATATACGGCGAATCACGCCAAAAAGGTGGCGAAATCACAACAGTTGACGCGTCACTGTGTGGAGTGCCCGCTTTACCTATTTACATTGCGCAGGTCTTTTGCTAGCCCGCCAGGAAATGACTGACGGCTCACTCGGGTCCCCTACGCCACGGGCAGCCTTAGACATCCAAATCGGTCGCAAATGCTGCATTGTCCTGGATAAAGCGGAAGCGGGCTTCCGGTTTTGAGCCCATCAGCGCGTTGACGGCGTCGGTCACTTCCGCCCGGTCGTCTTCGGCGATCTCGACCCGCAACAGCGTCCGCGTGTTCGGGTTCATCGTCGTTTCTTTGAGCTGCGCTGCGCTCATTTCACCCAGACCTTTAAAGCGGCTCACTTCGATCTTGGCGTTGGGCTTGAATTCCGACTTCTCCAGCTCGGCCCGGTGGGCTTCATCGCGCGCGTAAACCGACTTTGCCCCATGGGTCAGCTTGAACAGCGGCGGCACCGCCAGGAACAAGTGACCGTTGTCGATCAGCTCAGGCATCTTCTGGTAGAAGAACGTGATCAACAAAGACGCGATGTGCGCCCCATCGACATCGGCATCCGTCATGATGATGACCCGCTCATAACGCAGGTCGGCATCGTTGTAGTGTTTGCCGATGCCCGCCCCAAGCGCCTGTACCAGATCCGACAAGAGCTGGTTGGCCGACAACTTGGCAGCCGACGCGTTGGCAACGTTGAGGATCTTCCCGCGCAGTGGCAAAACCGCCTGCGTCTCGCGCTTCCGCGCGCTCTTCGCCGAGCCGCCCGCAGAATCACCCTCGACGATGAATATCTCGGTCCCCTGCGCCGACCTGATGGTGCAGTCCGACAGCTTGCCGGGAAGGCGTAGCTTGCGTGTCGCAGACTGCCGGCTGACTTCTTTCTCGCGGCGGCGGCGCAGACGGTCTTCGGCCTGTTCGATGGCCCACTCAAGAAGTTTTGTCGCCTGCTGCGGACGGTCGGCCAGCCAGTGATCGAATGCGTCGCGAACGGTTGTCTCGACGATCCTTTGCGCCTCGACGGTAGCCAGCTTGTCCTTGGTCTGCCCTTGGAATTCAGGTTCGCGAATGAACACCGAAAGCATTGAAGCCGACGTCCCCATCGCGTCTTCCGCTGTGATCTGCGAGGCCTTCTTGTTGCCGGTCAGCTCGCCGTAAGCTCGTAGGCCCTTGGTCAACGCCTGCCGCAGACCGTTTTCGTGGGTGCCGCCTTCAGCGGTGGGAATCGTGTTGCAGTATGACCGCGTGAAACCGTCTCTGTTGGAGATCCACGAAATTGCCCACTCAACCGAGCCATGCCCGCGCTCCTTTTCAACGCGGCCCGCGAAGACATCGCTCGTCACCTGCGTCGCACCAGTGATTGTCTCGCCCAGAAAGTCCTTCAGGCCGCCGGGGAAATGGAACACCGCTTCGGCCGGCGTGTCGCCTGTCACCAGTTCAGGCGCGCAAGACCAGCGGATTTCAACGCCACCGAAAAGATAGGCCTTCGAGCGCGCCATCGTGAACAGACGCTGCGGCTTGAAAGTCGCGCCCTTGCCAAATATCTGCTCGTCGGGATGGAAGCGAACCTTGGTGCCGCGCCGGTTCTTGATCGAGCCCAGCTTCTGTAGCTTGCCCTGCGCAATGCCGCGTGAAAACTGCATCCGGTAGAGCTGCTGGCCGCGCGCGACTTCGACCTCCACATCATCGGATAGCGCATTCACAACCGAGATGCCGACGCCGTGCAGGCCGCCCGAAGTCTGGTAGGCCTTGCCGTCGAATTTGCCGCCTGCGTGAAGCGTCGTCATGATCACTTCGAGTGCCGATTTGGATTTGAACTTGGGGTGCGGGTCGACTGGAATTCCACGCCCGTTGTCGGCAATCGTCAGGTAGCCTCCAGCATCCAGATGCACTTCGATCCAGTCGGCGTGACCGGCAACCGCCTCGTCCATCGAGTTATCGATGACCTCGGCAAACAGGTGATGCAGCGCCTTTTCGTCTGTGCCGCCAATATACATGCCCGGCCGGCGGCGCACCGGCTCGAGCCCTTCGAGGACTTCGATATCGGCCGCCGTATAACCATCTTCGGTTCCGACCGGCTTGCGGCTGCGGGCAGACGTTCGTGCCGATGTTCGCGCAGGTGTTTTTGTGCTCAACTTTTTATCTGGGCTCTCAAAGAGGTCGTTTCTTTGCGCTCTCGCCATTGTCGTATTCGTCCCGCTGACGATCGCTGGCGCCATCATCGGCCTACGCGGGACAAGTCTTGAGCGGCCTGGCTACAAGCGAATCTGTATATGGATGTGCTGCTCATTGGGGTGCCACGGCGCACGCCTACTTGGCAAGGACAACGAGCAGGCTGTTGAAGAACTAATGTGGATCGCGACACCTGTCACTTTTTCGCATTCGGCCAGAAGCGGCGCGCAGTGCGCAGTCGTTTAGCTGCGCACAGCAAAGGCCAGAACCCCGCCGACCGCGCCGATCAGAGCGTATAGGATCAGGTTGGCTGCCGTTGCGTCGGAATAATCATTTATCCACCAGCCTTTGCCCAGCAGATATCCCGCCCCTAAAACCGCTCCGCAGACGCCGCCGAAAATGAAGTTTTCCCGATCCAGGTTCATGAGCCAACCTCTCGCATCACTTGCCAATCCCGACGTTATCGATGAGCCGTGTCTTGCCAATCCAAGCAGCACCCAGGACGCGTCCGGGCCGGCCCGAAAGAGGGTCGTAGTCTTTCAGCGTCTCGGCATCGCGAATATCGATGTAATCGACCTTGGTAAAACCAAGCGTCAACAGGCGCATTCGTGCAGCAGCCCTCAGATAGGAGACGCTGGCCCCATCGCCAGTCGCGGCATTCGCCACTTCCCGCAATACCAGGTTGAGATTTGGCGCCACAGTGCGCTCGTCTTCATCCAGATAGGCATTGCGCGACGACAGTGCCAGCCCGTCTTCTTCACGCACTGTTGCGACCGGCACGATGGTCAGTCCCATGTCCAGGTCTCGCGCCAGTTGGGTGACGACAATGAGCTGTTGATAGTCTTTCTCACCAAACACCGCAAAGTCCGCTCGCACCTGATTGAACAGCTTGGCAACGACGGTCGCCACGCCGCCGAAGAAATGCGGCCGGAAATCGCTCTCAAGCCCAATGGCTGCGCTTCCCGGCGTGACATGTGTGGTGAAGCCATCCGGATACATCACCTCGACGCCGGGTGCCCAGATCAGATCGACCCCCAGTTTATCTAAGCGCTTAAGATCGCCGTCTTCGTCCCGCGGATAGCGATCGAGATCTTCGGTCGGGGCAAACTGGGTCGGATTGACGAAGATCGATACGACGACCCGGTCGGCGATGGACTTTGCCTTTTCCACAAGCGCGATGTGCCCTTGATGCAGGGCCCCCATGGTCGGAACCAGGGCAATCGTTTCCCCGGCCTTGCGCCACTTGGCCGTCACCGCGCCAAGGTCGTCGGTGGTTCTGCAAACCGCGATCGTTTTTTTCCCGGCCTTGCTCTCGGGCGCTGCCGCTTTTTTGGTTCCGCCGGACTGTTTTGCCGTTGTTTTCTCGGACTTTACCGTCTCGGACGCCGCTTTCTTGCTCGCTGACTTGGGACTGGCGGCCTTTTTGGAAGCGGACTTCAACTTGGGCTTCTTGGCCTCGGTTGACTTGGATTTTGATCCCTCAGCGGCTGCTTTCTTTTTCGATGCGCTCTTGGTTGCTGGTTTCTTGGTCGATGCGGCCAAATCAAAATCTCCTTACCTTAGACGGTCTGGTCATGCTGCAGCTGCTTTCTAATATGATAACTAGAAAGTTGTCAGTTGAGTCGTCTGAGTATCTTAAAAACCCTTGGGGACGACATGGCCGCAGTCAGCGACGCAGAACTAGACGATTTCGAGCCATTCGTGCGCGGTCTCGACGCCGGGCCCGAGCGCGACGAGTTCGGCTCATATCATCTGATGGACGAAGGCCGCCTTGTCGCCGGCCTGATCGAGCGCGCCGTTTATACCGAGGCAGAGCGGCGGCGTACCGCTGAATTCGCCCGCCAGTTGATCGACACCGCAAGGGCCAACCGCAAGGAATTCGCGGGCGTCGACGCCTTCATGCGCGAATATGATCTATCCAGCGAGGAAGGCGTCATTTTGATGTGCCTGGCCGAATCGCTGCTGCGCATTCCCGATGCCGAAACTGCCGACCAGTTGATCGCCGAAAAGATCTCCCAAGGCGCCTGGGACCGCCATTTGGGTCATTCCGACAGCCTGTTTGTCAATGCTTCGACCTGGGGTCTCCTCCTGACGGGCCGCATCGTAAAGCTTAACGAGCCCGGTAGATTGAGCGCGCTTGATGCACTAAAACGCCTTGTCGTGCGCTCCGGCGAGCCGGTCATCCGTCAGGCCATGCGCCACGCCGTCGGACTTCTCGGCGACCAGTTCGTCTTCGGCCGCACCATCCAGGACGCCCTGAAGCGCGCCGAAGGGTACGAACAGCGCGGCTATCTGATCTCTTACGACATGTTGGGCGAATCCGCCCGCACCCATGCCGATGCCGAGCGGTATGCCACACGCTACATGGAAGCCCTGATGGCGATTGCCCGGGCCGCCGGTCCGTTGATGACCAAGCACCCCGATGCGCTGATGCGCCGCCCCGGCATCTCGATCAAGCTATCAGCGCTGCATCCGCGCTTTGAGCCGGGCAAGGAATACCGTCTCTCCTCTGAATTAATGCCGACGCTGACGAAACTGTTGCGTGCAGCCTGTGCCCAGGGGATCCCCGTGACACTTGATGCCGAAGAGCAGGACCGCATGGACTTGGCGGCGGCCGTCTTCGCGCATGCCTACATGAACCCAGCTCTCAACAACTGGCACGGTCTGGGTATCGCGGTACAGGCTTATTCAAAACGCGCCGTGCCGATGTTGCGATGGCTGCGAAAGCTTGCCGAGCGCAAGGGTAAGCGCATCCCGGTCCGCCTTGTGAAGGGAGCCTATTGGGACAGCGAGATCAAATGGGCCCAGCAGCGCGGCCTGGAAAACTATCCCGTCTTCACGCGCAAACTGCACACCGATGTGTCTTATCTGGCCTGCGTCAGACTTCTATTGTCCGACCGCAAGGCCTTCTTTCCGCAATTTGCCACCCACAATGCCCACACCCTCGCCTCATCATATGTCGCAGCCGGCAACCATTCGTTTGAATTCCAGCGCCTCCATGGCATGGGCGAAGCGCTCTACGAACAGGTCATCGGCCCCGATAAGCTAGGCAGCGCCTGCCGCATCTATGCCCCCGTCGGTGGCCACGAAGACCTACTGCCCTATCTGGTTCGTCGCCTGCTCGAAAACGGAGCGAACACGTCATTCGTGAACCGGCTGGCTGACGACGATGCGCCGATCAACGAACTCGTCCGCGACCCGATTGATGCCGTCGAACGCCAACGCGCCCAAGGCCGCCTGGAATTGCCCATTCCCCGCCCGCGCGACATCTATCTGCCCGATCGCCGTGCCAGTTCGGGGCTGGCCCTGACCGAGCCCGATGTTCGCGGCCAAATTTATCCGGCCATGGATGAGACGCTGGCCGAACAGACCATCGCCGGGCCCATTGTCGGCGGCGAAGCCCGCATTGACGAAGTCGCTGCCGATTTCGTCTTGTGCCCGCACGATCGCCGCGAGCGGGTTGGCCGGGTCACCCAAAGCCGCCCGGAAGATGTCGCAGCGGCCATAGAGATCGGCGCCGGGTTTGCTCACGAATGGGAAACGACACCGGTCGACAAACGAGCAAGCCTCTTGGAAAACGCCGCCGACATCTTCGAGCGCGACCGTACCCGCCTGATGGCGATCATCATCCGTGAAGCCGGAAAGACGCTGACAGCAGCCCACGACGAAGTTCGCGAAGCGGTAGATTTCCTGCGCTACTATGCAGTCCAGGCCCGTCGGCTGTTCTCAGATTCGATCGACCTGAAATCACCAACCGGTGAAACCAACTCGTTGCAATTGCGTGGCCGCGGATTGTTTGCGTCGATCTGCCCGTGGAACTTCCCCTTGGCGATTTTCACCGGACAGGCCGCCGCAGCATTGGCAGCCGGCAATACGGTTGTCGCCAAGTCGGCCGAGCAGACGCCGCTAACAGCCTTCCTGGCGGTCGAATTGCTCTTGGAAGCAGGCATTCCGCCGGCAGCTCTGCAACTTCTGCCCGGCGACGGGACTGTCGGTCAGGCAATCATCAAAGACACCCGCATCGCCGGCGCGGTCTTCACCGGCTCGCACGAAACAGCCCGCAATATCGCGCGGACGTTATCTGAGCGCGGTGGCCCCATAATTCCCTTTATTGCCGAAACCGGCGGCCTGAACGCGATGATTGCCGATTCCAGTGCGCTGCCCGAACAGGTGGTCCGGGACGTCGTCCGTTCCAGCTTCGATAGCGCCGGCCAGCGTTGCTCGGCAGCCCGTGTCCTGTTCCTGCAAGATGAGGTCGCGAAGGCAACGATCCCGATGTTGGCAGGCGCCGTCACAGCGCTTGAAATCGGCGACCCAATGGATTTCGCAACTGACATCGGCCCGGTTATCGATGAAGTTGCCCAGGATCAACTCGATGCCCACAAGCTGGCTATGAACAGGATCGGCAACGAGATCGTCGATTGTCCGCTGCCCGAGTTTTGCCGCAACGGTTCTTACGTCACCCCGGCCGCCTACGAAATCCAATCGCTCAACGTGCTGAAGCAGGAAGTCTTCGGCCCCGTTCTGCATGTCATCCGCTATTCTGCCGGACACCTGAGTGACGTAATCGCCGCCATCAATAAGTCCGGATACGGCCTGACCATCGGGCTGCACAGCCGCGTCAATTCCGTTGCCGACTACGTCGCCCGCAACGCCCGTGTTGGCAACCTTTACGTCAACCGCGATCAGATCGGCGCCGTCGTCGGCGTCCAGCCGTTTGGCGGCGAAGGGCTATCGGGAACCGGTCCCAAGGCAGGCGGCCCGAACTATCTCATCCGCTTTGCCACCGAACGCGTCCGCACAACCGACATCACCGCCACTGGCGGCAACCTCGACCTGCTGCAAAAAACCGTCGTCAGCGAAAGCGATGCGGGTTGAGTTCCCGGCATTGCCTCACGACCTTCAGCCTCACGACCTTCAGGCAGACTCGCGCCAGGCCAACGGCCGCCGGTTGCAGATTGGCTGGCAAAACGCCACCTTCATAGAGTCAGCCAGGATTAACACCAAGGCCGTTCCATGCCCACCAAAAAGCCAGATAAGACCGCCAACGAAGCAAAACCGGGCGTGCGCGACGAAAAAGGGACGCTGGTGCCAAACAGCCCGGAAGGGCAATCGCCGCCTGCCGAGCGCTCCACCGACACCGAAATCGCCGACTTCCTGAGCAAAGTGAAAACCCTGGGCGCGCCTGCGCAAAGCGGTTCGGCGGCCGGCAGCGGGCGGCTGATCTTCGCCATGGACGCGACCATGAGCCGCCAGCCCACCTGGGATATGGCACTGTCGCTGCAATCGGAAATGTTTGTCGCTGTCCGAGACGTTGGCGGGCTGGATGTGCAGCTCATCTACTTTCGCGGTTTCAACGAATGCAGGTCATCCAAGTGGGTCTCCGAACCCATGGCCCTGCAGCGCCTGATGACTGCGATTTCCTGCCAGGGCGGTCATACCCAGATCAGAAAGGTCTTGAGTCACGCCCGCCAGGAAGCAGGAAAGGGCCGCGTCGATGCCTTGGTTTTCGTTGGCGATGCGATGGAAGAAAACATTGACGACTTATGTGCGCGTGCCGGCGAACTGGGCCTGCTGGGGGTGCCGATGTTCCTATTCCAGGAAGGCTATAATGTAACCGTCGAAAATGCGTTCAAGGAACTGGCGCGACTGACCAAGGGCGCATGGTGCCGCTTTGATTCCGGCTCCGCGGCTCAGTTGAAAGAACTTCTGACGGCGGTCGCCGTCTACGCAGCAGGCGGCCGGCAGGCATTGAAACAGCTCGGTCGCTCGCGCGGAGCGCAATTGCTGCTGGAGCAGTTGGAGGGTTCGTGAGGTTTGCCAAAAATCGACAGCAGTGGCATCCCTGAGCAGATCCCGGATATGCTTGAGGCGATGAGCAGTGTAGAGCTTATTGCAGTCCTGGCAGGCAAGTCAGGAACCAACATCAGTTCAGCCAGGCTTTTCGCCGCAGATTGGTTGCGCTCAGTTGAATAGGCCGCAACACTCCCAACCCGGGTTAACGTCGAGAGTATCGTAACCACCAAAGATGCAATTCCTCCTGCTCGGTCTGGCGCTGCTCGCCCTGGTTGTCTTGCTGGTCCATGGACTGGCAGGCCCTGGAGGTGCACGCCTGGCAAGCCAGATCCGTGTCGCCGCCGGCGCCCTGATCATCGCCCTTGCGGGCATCCTGGCGATGCGAGGCGGTGCTGCCTTTGCCTTGCCGCTGGCGGCGCTGGGCGTCTGGCTGATTTCGGCAAACTCACTGACCGGTGGCCCCAGGTCTGTTGGGCAGGTGTCGGAAGTCACGACCGAATATCTGGAGATGCAACTCGATCACGATACCGGTGAAATCCGCGGGCTGGTCATCAAGGGCATCTTCACCGGCCGCCGGATCGAGAAGCTGAAACCAGCCGAACTGGCGTTGTTGTGGCAGGATGTGCGCGTTGACGATCCGGCTTCCGCGCAATTGATCGAAGCCTTCCTCGATCGCACCTATCCAACTTGGCGCGATGACATGGCCCGAGGTGAAGAAGAAATGGCCGGGCCCGATGGCCGTATGAGCAAGGTCGAAGCCTATGGCATACTTGGCCTCAAACCGGGCGCTAGTGCCGATGACATCCGCCGCGCCCACAAAGAGCTGATGCTGAAGCTGCACCCAGACCGCGGCGGCTCGACATACCTGGCTTCAAAGATCAACGAGGCCAAGGAAGTTTTGTTGAATTCGGTTTAGCCGGTTTCATGGCCAGTTGCCATCGCGGCGAGGCTTCGCCACGCGGGCCACATTTAACGCGATCATTTTACATGGACGCTGTCACGGGCTGCGGTCCATGCGGAGCATCGCGTCACCACCATTCCCCGCGTCTTGCGGCTCCGCCCCCTTGGACGGGGGCGGACGGAATGCCATTACTTGGACCCGGGCCTCAAACGCAACGCAACCCGCGCGCACAACGCCAGGGACCAAGTGATCGTGGCATTCCCAGGCGGGGGTGTGTTGGGCCCAGCAGTTAACTGCTCTAACCCAACCCTAAACCTCCAGAACCTCGCCCACCTTGGGAACGACGACACTGTCGCCACCCATCTCCTCGATGAACTCATCGGCTGTCTGGTCGATGATCGGGAATGTGCCGTAGTGACAGGGAATGACGATCTCGAAATCAAAGAACCGGTCGCAAGCGAGCGCCGCCGTCTTGGCGCCCATTGTGAAGCGGTCGCCGATGGGCACCAGGCCGATATCGGGTTCATAGATCTCGTCGATCAGCTCCATGTCCGTGAAGATGTCGGTATCTCCCATGTGCAGGATCACCGGGCCGTCGTCTGGCGTCACGACGAAGCCGTTGGCCGACCCCAGCGGAAACCCGACATCCTGCTCGACCAGGCCGGCTGAGTGATCGGCTCGCACCAGCGAGGCGCGAAAGTCACCCAGGTCAACCGTGCCACCGGTATTCATCGGCTCGAATTTCTCAATGCCCTGCTTGGCAAGCCACATGCAAAGGTCGTAGTTGGTAACAACCGTAGCGCCGGTCTGCTTCGCGATTTCGACGGTATCGCCGACATGGTCGCCATGGCCATGGGTTATCAACACATGGGAAACGCCGCTGGTGACGGTCTCAGTGGCAATACCCGAAGCTTCAAACGTGGCGTTCCCGGTTAGGAAAGGATCGATCAGGATGTTGCTTGAGGCCGTCTCCAGTCGAAAGCAGGAATGGCCATACCAGATCAGTTTCATTGACGTCCCTCTTGATCGCTTCTTCTCTTTTCCAAGCATCGGCGGTTTTGTGGCTGAGCGCCAATCGTATACCCGCAGCCGCCACGGAGTATAAGGCGCTTCACTTACACAACAATGGGTCAAAATCGGTAAATGGGTAACGATACGGACGCACCAACGCCTTCCGGCACAATCTTCGAGGATGCAGACGCATTTGCCGGCAGCCTGATCGACGGTGCCCCGTTGCTGGGGATCGACCCAGGCACCAAAACGCTGGGACTTTCCATATCCGATACAACGTTGATGATCGCCTCTCCCCTGGAGACGATCCGGCGCAAGAAGTTTTCTCAGGATATTGTCCGGCTGAAAGAGTTGCTGAAAGAGAATGGGGTCTGTGGGCTCGTCGTCGGCCTGCCGCGCAATCTCGATGGCAGCGAGGGACCACGCGCCCAGTCGACCCGCGCACTCGCGCGCAACCTTGTTCGCGAAACGCAATTGCCGATCCTGCTATGGGACGAGCGGCTGACCACCTCCCAGGCCGAACGCATGCTGATCGATGCCGATGCAAGCCGTAAACGCCGCGGTGAGGTCATCGATAAGTTGGCCGCGACATTGATCCTGCAAGGCGTCCTCGACCGCCTGCGCAATTGATCGCTTCCTCCATCCCGCCAGGCGGTTCCCAAGTCGGTGCCGCGCCTAGCGCTGCGTAGCCCCATTGCATGCGGCCGGTCGCAGAAACCAGCACGTATTGTTCGAACTTCACCTGCAAGTTGCCTGGATCGCGTCGCATCCCCGCCAAAGTGGTGGCTGATACTTCACCCGCAAGTTTGAGTTCGGTCAAATAGGTGAGTGCGATCAAGGATGGGACGCGATAAAGCCATTACAGGTTCCGCGAATGCCACGCCGGAAGGCCGTCGACCAGCGAGGGTGCGCCAGTCCACGCCTCGGGCAACCAAGCTTCCCGCTGACGTCGAAGCCCAGGTTGCCCGCTTCAGCGTACCCGCCCGCCGCGAACTTCGCCGCCTGATAAGGAAGTCGTCGCGGTTTGCTGATCTGGCCGAGGTATTCCCCGGTGCCGCCTATGCCATCGCGACTCGGCACGGCGCACCAGACTTGCGCGACCAGGCCGTCAATCTGGTGATCGACGGCGCGCCGCTCAAATCGGTTGCCCGCAAACTCGAACTGCCAACCTGGCTGCGCAGGCTGCCGCCAGAAGCATTCGAGCAGGAATTGGGAACGCTGCCAAGCGGAGAAACATTCTCTCGCCGCGTCGCAAGCAGGTTGCCCCAGGATTCGCGCCAGGCGCGGTTCTGGCTGGATGCCGTTTCGTTTGCCTCCAAAGCCGGTGGTGACGATTTCGCGCTCTGGCTTGCCGAGCAGCAGATCTTTGCAGATCGCGGACAACCTGACCGGCTTTTCGCTATTCTGGCGGCCTATGCTTGGTTTTCCAGCGCGCCTGAAACCGAGGCCAGCGAATTGATTGTCGTCCCCTGGCGCCCGGAGATTGCCTTCGATACGGCACTTTGCGCAGCCAAAAGCTGGCTCAACCGCCTGCGCCTGATCATGCAGCTTGAACAGGGCGCATTGACCGACCCCTGGCTCGGCCCGGGTGAAGCCCTGGGCTATCATTTCATCCCGCTGATCGACCGGGACGCCCTGCTGAATGAAGCCGGCGCCATGCAGAATTGCGCCGATCAGTACGCCGACCGCCTTGCCCGTGAGAAATGCCGGTTGTTCTCCGTGCGCAAGGACGAAAACCACGTCGCGACGCTGGAAATCGGACCCCACCAACGCGAAAACGGCGTCCTGGCCATCACGCAGTTGAAGGCCCGCCACAACATGCCCGCATCCATAGAAGTCTGGCAGGCAGCCCATGCATGGATGGCCCAGCAAACCGGCCTGAAGCGCTTGCCGCCGATGATTGCGCCTGACCGGCCGTTGAACCAGAAGACATGGCGCCGGTTGGTAGAGCCCTACCGGCAGGCCAAAGACGGAGCGCCCTGGTTGCCGCGCCGCCTGACCCAGACGAATTTCGCCCGCCTCGATGTCGACGTGTGCGAATTGGCGCGTCGCGCCGGTGTCTCATCGTGGTTGTTCACGTAAGCTGTTTGTGAGCCGCTGAGCTGCGGTGGCGTTGCCGGAACTGGCGCGGCGTTTCTTCAAACCAGCGTTTGGCTGCCCGTGTAAAAACGCTCGGGTCGGAATAGCCAAGGTCGAATGAAATCGCAGTGACCGGCATGTCGGTTTCCAGCAACAGCCGGCTGGCGATACGCGCCCGGGTCGCCGACAAAACCGCCTCGAAATTCGTCCCTGCTTGGTTGAGCTGATGCTGCAAGCCCCGCGGTGTCAATTTCAATACACCGGCAATCGTCGGCAGGTCGGCCCGCTGGGATTTCAGACCCGCTGCAATTTCAGCGCGCACCCTGTCGACAATCTCCAACTGCGAAGACATCTCAGTCATCGCCCGTTTCGCATAATCCAGATGCAGCGCCCAACCGACCGCATCGCTTGTCGTCATTTTCTGGGCCAGTGCGCCGGTCTTGTGAACGATCCGGTTCGCAGGTTGATTGTAATAGGCCCGGTTGCCTAGGATCCGGGCCTTGAGATCTTCGCATTCATCGCACCCCGAAGCGCCGCATTTGCGGCATCCAAATGGCTCGCGATGCTCAAAGTCGATGCGCGTTGGCACCCACGTTTCGCCCATGGCGTGGCGAAGCCGCTGCAAAATCGCCGCCCCGGTAAAAATATTGAACTGCATCCGCGGCGCTATTCTGTCGGGCAGGCGCCACTGCAATTGGCTCATTCCTGACCGGCTGTCTTCGCGGTATCCGCAATATGAATCTGTTGAGAAAATCGGAGCGTAACCCGCGAATGCACGCAAAGCATCGCGCCCTGTGGGAGCTGTCTTGATCAACTGTCCGAGCACACCCGTGGCACCGCTCGACATGACCGCAGCCAGCCGAATACCAAGGCAACCCTCCCCCAGCGCCGCCGCGGCGCGTTCGAAGAATTCAGCCGCGGCCTGAAAGCGTATGAACGTCAGCGGATTTTGCATGACGGTGGGTTGCAGACCAACCGACAAGAGCAGCTTGTCCGCCGCGACATCGGTTTCATCCAGGTAGTCGTGCAGCGGATGCAGGACACTTGCCCGGATCATGGGTTCCGCACCGGGCAGAAATGGAATCATAACGGCCTCGCAGACAAATATTGGCGACTTTCATCGGGCCGTGAACACTGTATTACAAACGCGATGCATACAATATCAACAAACTTGGTGCGCATGATCAAGTTTGGCCGGCGCGTCATTGTTATATCTACAGACATCTGTAGAAGCGGGCCCCACCGGGAGGCCTGGAAGCCTCAAAAAAATCAGCAAAAACAAAACAATAAAGATATGATCACAACAGAAACCTCGACTGCTTCGATCCTCCACCTACTGCATCGCGCCGGCCAATGCGCCGATGAAATGTTTTTACTGAACATGGGTCAGAATAAGCTAACTCCCCGTCAATTTGAAGTGCTGAAGGCAGTGCAAACGAGCACTACGCCCAGTCAGACACTGCTGGTCGAATTGACTGGCATTGACCGTTCGACCTTGGCCGACATAGTCCGCAGGTTGGTCGATCGCGGTTTGCTGGTCCGCTCAAGAACGCGGCGCGATGCGCGCATGTACGAAGTCAACCTGACAGCGGCCGGGACGGCCCTCTTATCGGCCGCCGAGCCCGTCGTGCAAAGAACCAATGAACGTCTGCTGTCGAGCCTTTCGACCTCGCAACGCGAGGCTGTTGCCGCAGCCCTGGCGCAAATCATCGCGACGGCAAAAACGACTGAATGAAGATCGGGTTGCCAGGTCGGCGGCTCAACAATTTGGCGACGCGCGCTGCAAAATCGATTTCGTTTCAGCCCAATCCACGCCCTGGCCATAGGTCTGTCGGCTAAGGCTGCCCATCCGTGTGGCGATAAACGCATCAGCGATGGCTGCGGGCGCATGCGCTCGCAGTATTGTCCCGGCTGCCAATACCGCCAGCCCTTCGGCAAGCGCGCGCCCCCGCCCGTCCAACAGCCTTGGTTCATGCAGGATGCTCTCAAGTCGCGCGTGGGCCGCCTTCAGGTGCGCATCGTCGGCTGCCGCTTCAGCCAGATCGTCCATCACAACGCTGGCCACATCTGGATCGCGCTGCAAAACCCGCAACACGTCCTGCGCCAACTCATTTCCACACCCACCCCAAATCGCTGCTGCCGGAGCATCCCGGTAAAGCCGCGCAATGGGCAGTTCCTCGACATAGGCATTGCCGCCCATGCACTCCATCGCCTCAGCGATAACGGCGGCTGATATTTTCCCCGTCCAATATTTCGTCACCGGCGTCATCAACCGCCGCCAGGCCGATGCGTGTTCGTCTTCGTGTCGATCAAACGCCCTTGCCAAACGGAAAACCAGCGCCACCGCAGCCTCCACGTCCAACGCCAGGTCGGCCAGCACTTGCTCCATCAACGGGTGTTCGCTGAGCCGTCTGCCGTGCGCGCAACGGTGTTCGCAATGGTGGATGGCCTGTGCCAGAGCCTGACGCATTAACGCAGCCGAAGATATCGCAGCGTCCAGCCGGATGTGAGTCATGACTTCGTTGATCGCGCCAAAGCCTTGGCCCGGTTCGCCGATCAACCAGCCGAAGGCACCTGTGAGTTCAGCCTCTGCGGTTGCACCCGAGTGCGTCCCCAGTTTGCGTTTCAATCGAACGAACTGAACCGCGTTGCGTTCGCCGTCGTCCGTGAAGGCTGGAACGAGAAAGCATCCTGGCCCCTGCGGCGTCTGCGCCAGCATGATGAACGCATCCGACATCGGGGCAGACAGGAACCACTTGTGTCCGGTTAGCAGATATTCGCAGGCCCGCCCGCTGTTGTCATTTGCCAGTTGGGCCATTGTGGAAAGGCCTGCCAAATCGCTGCCGGCCTGTTTTTCGCCAATCCCCAATCCGATGGTTACCGCATGCTTGTCTTCGAATGGTTCGCGCCGCCGGTCATAGCTGCGTGAAGCGATTTTCGGCAGCCAGACCTCCGCCAGGCTAGGCTGCGTGAGAAGCGCGGGCACTGCCGAATGGGTTGTCGAGATCGCTGCCAAGTGACCGCTGTCGGTTTGGGCGGCAAGATAAAAGCCCGCAGCCCGCGCCACCTGTTGATCTGCGGCGTGGTCCTGCCCCCGTCCGGCCAGGTGCAGCCAGGCTGCGCAGTTGAGCCCCTCCGCACAAGACGTCTCCATCAGTTCATGATAGGCCGAGCAGAACTCGACCCTGTCGATACGATTGCCGCGGTAGTCGTGGGTTTCCAGCCGCGGCGGCTGATGATTGGCAAGCTGGCCCCGCTCAAAGGCATCCTGGCTGCCGCATACCAGTCCGAAGGCGATCAGACTACGGTTGGCATGCCCGCCGCCTTCACGCGTGACAGCGTCCTGCAGCGCGGCATCACTGGCGAACAGGTTCACATCTTCGAACGGAGGCGGCTGATTTCGTTCCGCATCGGCCTTGAAAGCATTCGTCATGGCCCATCACACTTCTTGAATTGCGTTGCCCGCCCGATTGCTCTTGTTTTCTCACACGGGGCTTCAACAGCCAGCACCATAACGATAATCGCTGCTGTCGGAGAAAACCTGCAAGCCCATCGTTGATTGGTCATTTGCCCCTTTTCTCGGAGCGGGGTGTTAGTGGGGTTGCCCGATTGTAAACTGACATCTCCTGATTCGCGTAGCAGAGCTCGACTTGAAAAACTCTTTCCGCTCGCTTGTTAGCGGTTGCGCAACTTGTCAACTCTGCCTATTAGAACAGCTTTGATGAACCAAGATGCTGACGCCCAACTCAAAACCTTCCCGCACCGCCATTTTCTGTCCTGCGACGGATTGACGGCGCCGGAGATCAATTTTCTTCTCGATCTGGCCGACGAGGCCGCCGATCGCAATCGGACGGTCGACAAGAAGCGTGATGTCCTCGACGGCAAGACCGTCATCAACCTTTTCTTTGAAGCATCGACCCGCACGCAGGCCTCCTTCGATCTGGCCGGCAAGCGGCTGGGTGCGGACGTCATGAACATGCTGGTTGCAAGTTCTTCGGTCCAGAAGGGCGAAACGCTGATCGACACCGCCGTGACGCTGAATGCGATGCGTCCGGACATTATCGTTGTGCGCCATCATTCGGCTGGCGCCGTTGAACTGTTGTCGCAAAAGGTGGTCGACTGTGCCGTGGTCAACGCCGGCGATGGCGCCCATCAGCACCCCACCCAGGCCCTGTTGGACGCCCTGACGATCCGGCGGGCCAAAGGCCGGATTGACGGGCTGACGGTTGCAATCTGCGGTGACATCCTGCACTCGCGCGTGGCGCGATCGAATATCAACCTGCTCAATGCGATGTCGGCGCGGGTTCGTATCATCGCGCCCTCGACGTTGCTGCCGTCGAATTCAGATCGCCTCGGCGCCGAAGTCTATACCGACATGTGGAAAGGCCTCGAAGACGTCGACGTAGTCATGATGTTGCGCCTCCAGCATGAGCGAATGGATGGGGCCTATGTTCCCTCTTCGCGCGAGTTTTTCCACTTCTTCGGGCTCGATCACGAAAAGTTGGCGCGCGCCAAGCCGGACGCCCTGATCATGCATCCAGGCCCGATGAACCGTGGTGTCGAGATCGCTTCAACGGTCGCCGACCACTCAAGAAGTGTTGTGCGCGAACAAGTCGAGATGGGCGTCGCCGTGCGTATGGCGGTACTCGAAGCGCTATCTGCAAACCTGCCGCAAACCTGATCCGCGTGCGTGAAACTGGAACTCACGGAAACCGATTGGGCGTCTTCTGACACTACGACAAGCCGTCAGCAACGCCTGAATACAAACTTGAAAGGTCACGGACAGCTCGATGAACGAGACCACAAACAAGCGCGACCACGAAGTCGGACATCGCGACGGCCAGACCCAGGCTTTTCTCAACGCGCGTCTGGTCGATCCCGCGAGCGGGCGCGACGAGATCGGAGGGCTTCTGGTCAGGGACGGACTAATCGCCGACCTGGGCCCGCATTTGCGCCGCAACGCACCTGAAAATTCGACGGTTATCGATTGTCAGGGCAACGTCTTGTGCCCCGGCCTCATCGACGCACAGGTTTACTCAGGCGAACCGGGCCAGGAACACCGCGAAACTTTGAAAACCGCGAGCCGCGCAGCAGCCGCGGGCGGCGTCACGACGATCGTCGTCATGCCCGATACCGAACCGGTGATTGACCAGGTCTCGCTCGTCGACTTCATTCAGCGCCGCGCGCGCGATAACGCCATTGTCCACGTTCACACCATGGCGGCAATGACGCGCGGTCTGGCAGGCGAGGAAATGACGGAAATCGGCCTGTTAAAGCGGGCCGGTGCGGTTGCCTTCACAAATGGCAAGTCGAGTGTCACCAATACCCGGGTGATGCGCAACGTTCTCAACTATGCCAAAGATTTCGACGCCCTCGTCGTTCACCACTGCGAGGACTCCTACCTCTCCTCGAACGGAGCCATGAACTCCGGCGAGGTGGCAACAAGGCTCGGGCTGCCCGGCGTATCCCAGGTGGCTGAAACCATCGTCGTCGAACGTGATGTCCGACTGGTCGAGATGACCGGCAGCCGCTATCACGCGGCCACCATCTCGTGTGATGCCAGCCTCGACGTGATCAAGGCGGCCAAGGCACGCGGGCTGCACGTCACCTGCGGGGTTTCTGTCAACCACCTGACGCTGAACGAAAACGACGTCACCGGCTACCGGACGTTCTTCAAGGTCCGCCCGCCATTGCGCCATGAAGACGAACGCGTCGCCATGGTCCAAGGTGTTGCCAACGGTGGAATAGACATCATCGTGTCCAGCCACGACCCCCAGGACGTCGACGTCAAGCGTCGTCCTTTCCAGGAAGCCGCCGACGGTGCCTGCGGTGTCGAGACATTGTTGCCGGCAGCTCTGCGGCTTTATCATTCCGGTCATGTCGGGCTGGTGGCGTTGTTAAAGGCGATGACATGCAATCCGGCGAAGCTCCTCGGGCTGCATTCCGGACGGCTCACCAAAGGCGCGATTGCCGACATCATTCTGGTCGATCTCGACCAGCCGTGGATGGTTAATAAGGACCTCCTTCGCTCGCGCTCGAAGAACTCGCCATTCGATGAGGCCCGCCTGCAAGGACGCGTGCTGCGAACGCTGGTTGCCGGACAAACGGTCTATCAGTACGCTAGCGGCCAGGACGGTTGATCCGCGGCCGGCCCCCGAAGCTTGGGCGGACTGGCGCGATATCCAATAGGGAATTTCAACATGATTGGTTCGGGCGGCCCGTTGCTCATCGCGCTTGGGCTGGGCTATCTCATCGGCTCGGTCCCCTTCGGCCTACTTCTGACGAAGTTTGCCGGGCTTGGCGATATCCGCTCGATTGGTTCAGGCAACATCGGCGCCACCAATGTGCTGCGGACCGGCAACAAGGCGCTGGCGGCAGCGACGCTGCTGCTGGATGCCTTGAAGGGCACGGCTGGTGTCCTGGCAGGTGTCGCGCTTTTTGCCATCAACACGTCAGATGCCGTCTTGGACGTAGCGACCGTTGGCGCAGCCGGTGGTCTGGGTGCTTTTCTAGGCCATTTGTTTCCAGTGTGGCTGGGCTTTAAGGGCGGCAAAGGGGTCGCGACCTACATCGGCGTGCTGATCGGATTGGCCTTCAAGCTGGCGTTGATCTTCTGCGCGGTGTGGCTCGTGGTGGCGATCATGACGCGATATTCGTCTTTGTCAGCGCTGGTTGCAGCGGCTGTTGTGCCCATTGCCGCCTACCTTGTCGGCGGACCGATGCTGGGAGCGGCGACGCTGCTGATGAGCGCCTTATTGGTCTACAAACACGATGCCAATATCAAGCGATTGCTGGCAGGCGAGGAGTCCAAGATCGGTGGCTGAACCTGACAATGCCGCCAGCGCACAGCCCTCCGGTCAGGAGCCCGCTGATGACCTGTTCGCGCATGCGCCCCTTCCGGTCGCCGAACTTGACGACAAGCAGCGTCTCGCCTGCCTGCGCCTCGCCCGCTCAGACAACGTCGGCCCGATCACCTTCCGCGAACTCATCAATCGCTTCGGCGGCGCCCAGGCCGCCCTCGATGCCCTGCCCCATCTCGCCCGCAAAGCCTCCCATGGCAGGCGGATCGCCATCTGCTCGGTAGACAGGGCCCAAGCCGAACTGGAGGCCGCTACGCGTTACGGCGCCGTGCCCCTATTCACCATCGAACCGGGCTATCCAACCCGCCTGGCGCAAATCGATGCACCGCCGCCGCTTGTTTATGCCAAGGGCGACATCTCGCTTCTGCCCCGCCCAAGCATTGCGATTGTCGGGGCCCGCCTGGCATCGGCGGCTGGAATTAAGCTGTCACGTTATTTCGCACAGCATTTGGGACACAACCGGTTGGTGATCGTCTCCGGGCTGGCGCGCGGCATCGACAGCGCCGCACATGAAGTCTCGCTTGGAACGGGCACGATCGCCGTGCTGGCTGGCGGCCTGGATATCGTCTATCCGCCCGAGAACGCCCGCCTCCATGACCAAATCGGCGAAACCGGCTGCCTGGTCTCGGAAATGCCGTGCGGCTTCAAACCCAGGGGCAAGGATTTTCCGCGCCGTAACCGCCTGATCTCGGGCATATCTCTGGGTGTGTTGGTGGTCGAAGCGGCGCGGCGTTCCGGCACGCTGACGACGGCAAATTTCGCCGGCGAACAAGGTCGCAGCCTGTTTGCCATCCCCGGCAATCCGCTCGATCCACGCGCCGAGGGGACGAATTTCCTGTTGAAAACCCGCGATGCGACCCTGGTTACGCAGCCCGAAGATGTGCTCGAGGCCCTTGAGCCGATGACCGGGCTTGGTCAGCGGGCGTTCCGCGAGATCGAAGCGCCAACTGAATTTTATGAGCCCGAGCCTCTGGCATGTGCACCCGAGCCCGATGACGACGATCGCTCCAAGGTGCTCTCGACACTGGGCGCCGCACCTGTATCTATTGACGACATCGCCCAGGCCACCGGACTTGATATCCGCACAGTTCGCAGTGTTCTGATCGAGCTGGACCTGGCGGGTGAAACCGAACGCCACGGTGCGCAACTCGTCGCACTCGCCCAGCGACAGCCATAGGCGCCCACGACATTGTCCATCCGACTGATTTCCATCGAAATTCGTACCTGCCAATCAGTTCCGCCTGGCAATTTCGTAGGCTGCCAGGAGCCGTGCGGCTAACGCATGCCGCCCCGTGCGCGAAGCCAATTGCTGCAACTCCAGGATCATGTCTGCAATATACTCGTCGTAATCAGGTGGGATCGACGGGCTATGACACGGCGGTTCGGAATCGCCGACATCCTCAATTTCATCAGGTTTCAGATCGTGTTCGTGCAATGGATTATGTTCCCCAGCTATGGCAATTGAGCTGTGATCTGAGAATAGAGATATTCTCGCAAAGATTGCAACTAAATAATTAAGCAACCAATGCGCGCAATTTTCATCCGGTTTGACATGGCCCGATCCATCCACCATCTTCCCGCCTGCGCCAAAATGGAGCAGGACTCGCGGTGATTTGATCCGATGGGGGGCAATGGCCGTTTCTTATGGAAAGCGGTATCGACGAGTTTTACTGCACAGCGATTATTTTCGTTGCACTGCGAAGGACTAGTGCTTACCTCAGGCGAAATAGTTTGGACCCGGGGGCATTGAATCGCGGTCGATCTGACGCAAAAGGCTTTGACGGGGTGCTGGAGCCGCGCCAGATATCCCACCTCTCAGACGCCTATGAATTTCCACGTGATCGGCCGGGAGTCCGAATGCCGCCCGAACCATGCCCGAACCATGCCCGAACCATGAAAGTCGCTCATGAACGTCGTTATCGTCGAGTCTGCCGCGAAAGCGAAGACGATCAATAAATATCTCGGTTCCAACTACAAGGTGATCGCCTCGTTCGGTCACGTGCGGGATCTGCCCTCGAAAAACGGGTCTGTGAAACCTGATGAAGATTTCGAGATGGCCTGGGATGTTCCAGATACCAAGTCGCAGAAGGTTCTGAAGGAGATCACGGACGCAGTCCGCGGCGCCGACAAACTGATCCTGGCAACTGACCCCGATCGCGAAGGTGAAGCGATCTCATGGCATATCCTACAGGTGCTGGAAAAGCGTCGCGCCTTGAAGAAGGGTGTGCCCGTCGAGCGCGTCGCCTTCAATGCGGTGACCAAGCAGGCGATCATGACGGCAATGGACAACCCGCGGCAAATCGACGAACCGCTGGTTTCAGCCTATCTGGCAAGACGCGCACTCGACTATCTGGTCGGTTTTACACTGTCGCCGGTGCTCTGGCGCAAATTGCCTGGCGCACGTTCGGCCGGTCGCGTTCAGTCGGTAGCCCTGCGTCTGGTGTGCGACCGCGAATCTGAAATCGAAGCCTTCAAGACCGACGAATACTGGTCGATCGAAGCGACGCTTGAAACCAACGACAAGGCCGAGGTCAACGCGCGCCTGACGGGCATCGATGGAACCAACCTGAAAAAACTCGACATCAAGGACGAGGCACAGGCAAGCGCCATCAAGGCAGCGATCGAGAACGGTGAGTTCGTCGTCAGGTCGGTCGACAAGAAGGCCGTCAAACGCAATCCCTGGGCGCCGTTCTCCACCTCGACCCTGCAGATGGACGCCTCCCGCAAACTGGGCTTCTCGGCAAAGCAGACCATGCAGATCGCCCAGCGCCTCTATGAAGGCATCGACGTCGGTGAGGGCGCTCCTGTCGGCCTCATCACCTATATGCGTACCGATGGCGTCCAAATCGTTCCCGAGGCGATTTCGACAATCCGCAGCGCAGTTGCCGATGATTACGGCAAGCGCTACGTCGCCCCGTTTGTGCGCGAATACAAGACCAAGGCCAAGAACGCTCAAGAAGCCCACGAGGCGATCCGTCCGACCGACGTTTCGCGCAAACCGCAAGCCATCGGCAAGTACCTCGACCGCGACCAGGCCCGCCTTTACGATCTCATCTGGAAGCGCGCCGTCGCCAGTCAGATGGCGTCTGCCGAATTGGAGCAGACGGCGGCCCAAATCGAGGTCAAGGGCAGCGATGGCAAGACCTACAATCTGCGCGCCACCGGCTCGGTCCTGATGTTCGATGGCTTCTTGAAGGTCTATGAAGAAGGCCGCGATGAACGCCAGCAGGCCTCCAAGGGCAAGGACGACACCAGCGACGACGACGCCGATCGCCGCCTGCCGCCGTTGGAAGAAAACCAGAAGCTGACAGAACGCGGCATTGCCGCCAACCAGCACTTCACCCAGCCGCCACCCCGATTCACAGAAGCAACGCTGGTCAAGCGGATGGAAGAGTTGGGCATTGGCCGCCCATCGACCTACGCAGCGACGCTGGCGACATTGCAGGATCGCGACTACGTCCAGATCGACAAGAAACGCCTCGTCCCCCATGACAAGGGCCGCCTCGTCACCTCGTTCCTGGAAGCGTTCTTCCAACGCTACGTCGAGTATGACTTCACCGCCGACCTGGAAGAAAAGCTCGACCTGATTTCCGACGACAAGCTGAAGTGGAAAGACGTCTTGCGCGACTTCTGGAACGATTTCACCGGTGCCGTCGAGGAGATCAAGGAACTGCGAGTCTCCGAGGTGCTCGACGCCCTCAACGAGCTTCTGGGCCCACACGTCTTTCCTGCCAAGGAAGACGGCGGAGACCCACGCGCCTGCCCGGCATGTTCCGAAGGCCAGCTAAGCCTCAAGATCTCCGGCAAGTTCGGCGCCTTTATCGGTTGCAGCCGCTATCCCGATTGCCGCTTTACCCGGCAGCTTTCGCAGTCGGGAGATGAGGCCAATGCCTCAGCGCTTGATGGCAAGGAGTTGGGATTTGATCCCGACAGCGGCCTGCCGATCAAGCTGCATGTCGGCCGCTTCGGGCCTTACCTGCAATTGGGTACGCCCGACGACTACGAAAAAGGCGAAAAACCCAAACGGTCCTCCATTCCCAAGGGGATCGATGCAGGCGAAGTGGATCTCGACCAGGCCATCAAGCTGTTGTCGCTACCCCGCGAAGTCGGCATCCATCCCGAATCCAGCAAGCCGATTACCGCAGGTCTTGGCCGCTATGGACCATTCGTCCTTCATGACGGCATGTACGCCAATCTGGAGAGCATGGAGGAGGTGTTCACAGTCGGCATCAACCGCGCCGTTGCGGTATTGGCTGAAAAGGCCAAGGGCGGTAAGGGACGCTTCCAGCGCCCCAAGGCCAAGGTTCTCAAAGACCTGGGCGATCACCCCGAAGGCGATGGCAAGATCGAAGTCCTCGAAGGTCGCTACGGCCCCTACGTCAGCCACAACAAGGTCAACGCAACGATTCCCAAGGGCCAGGAGCCGACCAGCGTGACCCTGGAACAGGCAATCGACCTGCTGGCTGAGAAGGCCAAGAAGAAGCCGGCCAAGAAAAAAGCAGCCAAGAAGCCAGCCAAGAAACCGGCGAAAAAGGCCGCTGCCAAAAAGCCAGCCAAGAAAGCAGCAGCAAAGAAGCCTGCTTCCAAGGCCTCCGCTTCAAAGTCTAAGACTGCATCCAAGTCGAAGGCAAAAGCTTCCGAAAGCGGCGAGGATGCATAGCGCGGAAAGAGACATGACCGGTGGCGCGTAAACCCAAAAAGAAGACCAAACCCAACCGCGCCACGCGCCGCGAAACCGGGCAGGCCGCTGCCGACTACGACAGCGGCGTTCGCGACGACGATGGGTTGCCACCGCGCGACGACATTTTGAAGTTCATCGCCACCGCTGGCGAAAGCGTCGGCAAGCGCGAAATCTCACGTGCCTTCAATATCAAGGGCAGCGCCCGTTTGCCCATGAAGCGGTTGTTGCGGGAAATGTCCGATGAGGGCCTGATAACCGGCAACCGCAAGGAAATGCGCCAAAAGGGCGGACTGCCGCCCGTCACCGTTTTGGAAGTCACCGGCCAGGACGACAGCGGCGACTTGATCGCCCAACCCTCGGTCTGGAAGGACGAGGACGGCGAGCGGCCCGGCGTCCTGATCCTGACGCATATGCCAGAAGCCCAGCGGGCGTCTGCCAGTCTTGCCATCGGCGACCGCGTTTTATGTCACATCAACCGGCTCGAAGACGCCGACGTCGAAGGCTTCAAGTTCGAAGCCGTCCCCATTCGCAAGCTTCCGCGCGAAAAACGCCGCCTCCTTGGCATTTTCCGCGCCAACAGGCAGGGTGCAGGTTCGATTGAACCAATCGATCGCAAGTCGCTGCGCGCCTGGCCCCTGCAAAAAAGCGATGTCGGCGAAGCCAAGGACGGCGACCTCGTGCGCTTCGATCTCGTTCGCAAGGGACGCTTTGCCGCCCCTCAGGCCCACGTGCTGGAAAGCCTCGGCAACCCCGATGATCAACGCCAGATCAGCCTCATCGCAGTCCACGCCCACGGGCTGCCCGACGACTTCCCCGAAAGCGTCATCGAAGAGGCCGAAGGCCTCACGCCGCCCACAACGGATGGGCGCACCGACCTGACCGATATCCCGCTGATCACCATCGATCCGCCCGACGCACGCGACCACGACGATGCCGTCTACGCCGAACCCGACAGCGATGAAGAAAACCCCGGCGGGTTCGTCGTCTATGTCGCCATTGCCGATGTCGCCCATTACATCCGCCCCGGCTCGCGGCTTGATCGCGAAGCCCGCAAGCGCGGCAACTCGGTCTACTTCCCAGACCGGGTCGTTCCGATGCTGCCCGAAAAGATATCGAACGATCTGTGTTCCCTGCGCGAAGGCGAATTGCGCGCCTGCCTGGCCGTGCGAATGGTCTTCGATGCCAAGGGCGAGAAGCGCAAACACACCTTCATGCGCGCCATGATGCGCTCGTGCGCCAAGCTATCGTATCAAGAGGCGCAAGCGGCAATCGACGGTAAGCCGTCTGATAAGGCCGGACCGATCCTGGAAACGGTCCTCAAGCCGCTTTGGGAGGCCTATGGAAAACTGGCCGCCGCCCGCGACAAGCGCGGACCTCTCGACCTCGACCTGCCAGAGCGCAAAATCGTACTCGATGACAAGGGTCAGGTTGCCGATGTGATCGTCCCTGAGCGCCTGGTAGCTCACCGCCTCATCGAAGAGTGCATGATCCAGGCGAACGTTGCAGCAGCCCAGGCGCTGGAGGCAAAGAAGTCGCCCGTCGTCTACCGCGCCCATGAGCCACCTTCGAAGGAAAAGCTGAAGGCGCTGCGTGAATTCCTCGAAACCCTCGATCTCAAGCTGCCGCCCTCAAACCAGCTCAGGCCCTCGGCATTCAATGGCATTCTGGCCAAAGCCAAGAGCCTGCCGGTTCCCGAACTCATCAACGAAGTCGTTCTGCGCTCGCAATCCCAGGCCGTCTACTCGCCCGAGAACGCCGGCCATTTCGGATTGAACCTGCGCCGCTATGCGCACTTCACCTCGCCCATCCGCCGCTACGCCGACCTCATCGTCCACCGGGCGCTCATCGCCGCCTACAATCTGGGTGACGACGGCCTGACCGAAGCCGAGATCCCCCAGCTTTCCGCCATTTGCGAGCAGATTTCCGAAGCCGAGCGCCGCGCCATGTCAGCCGAGCGCGAAACCAATGACCGGTTGGTCGCCGCCCACCTCGCCGACCGCATCGGCGCGCAATTTTCTGCCCGCGTCGCAGGTGTTGCGCGCTCTGGCCTATTCGTAAGGTTGGCCCAGACCGGAGCCGATGGCTTCGTACCTGCCGCGACCCTGGGCGACGACTACTTCCATTATGTCGAGGAAGCCCACGCCATGATCGGACAGCGCTCCGGCCTCGCCTACAGCCTGGGCGACACGGTTGAGGTGCGACTAGTGGAGGCGATACCGGCTGCCGGCGCATTGCGTTTCGAAATGCTCTCGGAGGGCAAAAAGCCAACCGGACGCAAACTGCCAAAGGGGGCCAAGGTGCCCCGCAAACGCGGGCGGCGACCAGGCGGCGGTCGATCCGGCAGTGGTTCAGGGCGCGGCGCGCGCAAAAATTCGCGCCGCAAAACTTGACCCGCCCAATGCCCCAACTGGATAATCGCACCGCTGCCACTTTGGTCATATCTGAGTGCGCCTGCGCCACTATTGCGCTTGACGTCCCCCTCAAAGACCTGAGACAAATCGACCATGACCTTGGAAATCACTCACGCAGATAAAGCGGTAGCGCTCCGTCCGCGCTCCATTCCCCAGTCCATGCTTCGCGGCGCTGCGCAGAAATGCCCGGCCTGTGGCGAAGGCAATGTTTTCTCCAGCTACCTGAAGGTCAACGACGCCTGCCCGTCTTGCTCCGAAGAGCTGCACCATCAGCGTGCCGACGATGCACCGCCCTATTTCACGATGATGATCGTCGGCCATATCGTGGTCGCTCTCGTCCTCTTGGTCGAAGATCTTTACGCCCCGGCGCTGTGGGTGCATGCAGCCTTGTGGGCACCGATGATCCTGGTCATGAGCCTGTGGCTGCTGCCTCGTGTCAAGGGCGCCCTGATCGGGCTTCAATGGGCCATGCGCATGCACGGGTTCAGCGGCAAGGAAGACGAGGTCTTCTCGTTGCAACAGGCTGAAGCGCCCAAGCCCTGATCTGTAGATCGGGTAGACAACGCTCAATCCACAGCGTTAATGCAACCTGTCTGAAGCCAAGCCCCCGCAACTTCGTCTCACCGATTGCAGCCGCTCATGTCTTCTCCGCCAAAAAAGCCAGAGGATCATTGGCGAGCCCCCCGCGATGCAGTCGAAACCGGGGCCTCGGCATCCTCGTCTGCGGCCGCTAATCGGGCCCTGCGGCCCCAGGATGCCGCAACCCTGATTATCGTCGATTCTGACGGGCCGCCCCGGATTCTGATGGGCCGTCGCCATTCCAGGCAGGTGTTCCTGCCCAACAAGTACGTCTTCCCCGGAGGCCGTGCCGATAAAGTCGACCGCCGGGTTCCTTCCCATGACGAACTCGACAGTCGCGAACAAGAAAAGCTCTTGCTCGACATGAAGGGCTCACCCAGTGCCATCCGCGCTCGCGGATTGGCAATGGCAGCCGTCAGGGAAACCTTTGAAGAGACCGGTGTGTTGGTAGGGGCCACCGATCCGACGGCCAAACGGCATGCACTGGAGGCCGGGGATGCAACCGACCTGGGCGGCGGCTGGCATGGATTTTTGTCCGAAGACACCGTGCCCCGGCTGGCGCCGTTGAAGTTCCTGGCCCGAGCCATTACACCGCCAGGGCGCCCGCGTCGCTACGATACGCGCTTTTTCCTCGTCGATGCCTGCCATATCGCAAAACAGGTGAAAGCGCCCGATGACGAGTTGGGAGATGTCGGTTGGTTCACGATCGAGGAGCTTCGCCAGCTCGACCTGCCCAACATCACGCGTGCCGTCGTCGAGGACCTTAACGACTACATGGCGCTTCAAGCCAGGGGCGGCGGCGATTGGGCGGCACCATTCTATTATTTCAAGGCGGGATCGTTTGAGCGTGTCCTGCTGGCCTGATGGAACAGGCATTCGAAACGAATTCTTGACAGACGGCCCGCCGGGGGTATGTTCCCTGACTTGAAATCCAATTTCAGCCGCAGCCAGCCGAGCTCCCTGTTCCTGCAGGATCGTTCCTCGGAAAGGGCGCGGCTTTCCTAACTTCTGCAATTAGGTCAGCACCAATGGCAAAGCCCGTCGTTCAAAAGATCAAGCTTCTCTCCACTGCCGGCACCGGCTTCTTCTACGTCACCAAGAAGAACCCCCGCAACACCACCGAGAAGATGGTGTTCAAAAAGTATGATCCCGTAGTGCGAAAGCACGTCGAGTTCAAAGAACACAAAATAAAATAACAATTTCAAGTGGTTGCTGGCGGCACGCTCGCCCCGTCCGGCCGACTGGCGGACGGCGGCATTGGCACATCCGGTGCCGGTGGATTTTAAGGACTTTTGGCTGGATGAAGGAAGGCCAGGGTCCGCTAGTCCCGGTTGCGGGGTTGACCCGAAACGTACGTACCCTGGCCTGATCGTCCAAACGATTGATCAAGGCAAGCCTTAACCTCACGCTTGGCGTGAACAGCGGTCGCAGCCAATTGAGGAGGCCACTCCAGCCGCTGCGCTGCTCACTAGTCCCTCGCAATAATCAGGTGATGCGGCGGTCCTGACACCACGAGAGCTCTTCAGCATAGGAGCGCGCAAATCCGGTTATTATCCCGGTCGCGGCAGGCGCTCTGCGGCCCTATGCAAACCAATCGGCAACTGCGCAACATCGCTAGACGCTCACAACTGCTTTTCGAAGATCGTACGAATAACATCGTCACTCGCCGATCGCAAGTTTTCCCTTGACTGTGGATCAATGGGCACTTGGAGAGTCTTTAGGCGGAGAAGTAGGCTCAGGTGTGGCGCCGATGCGGCAATTGGCTGATCGCCGTTCGGTGAGCTGTCAACAGCACTTACGCGCACATCAGACACAAGCCGCGATTCGGCCGGGATCGCAGAGGCAATGGTGCAAAGGCAATGGTATTGGGTACCAGAGCTGGAACAGAAACCGGAACGACAGAGGGTCAGGCCGCTGCGACCGCGATGCGGTTGCGTCCACGCTGGTTGGCTTCGTTGAGAGCCAATCCCGCGCGCCGCATTAGCGATTCTGCGCCATCTTGAGACCCCTGCAACTCGGCGATTCCGACGCTGGACGTTAGCCGGACGCGATCCTCGTTGGGACACAGGAACGGTTCCGCTGCAATTTGCGCCCGCAGGCGCTCGGCAATCTGACCGGCGCGATCGAGCGCCATATCGGGCAGTACGACAAGAAAGTTCTCGCTCGATAGCCGGCACGCCAGATTGACGCCGCGAACATTGCGCCTCAGACGCTTGGCGAATTCGACAAGGATGGTGTCGCCGACCCGGTGCCCATGCGAGTCATTGACCGCGTTGAACCCGTCGATATCGACCAGCATCACCGATAAGGCGCGCCCGCCAGCATTTGCATCGTCGATCAGCGCCGTCAGATGGCTGTCGAGATAACGCCTGTTATAGAGCCCGGTTACGGCATCGGTAATGGCAAGTTCCGCGCTCTGCTTGAGGCGGTCGCGCAGGTAATCGTTGTGACGCTTGCGTTTGATTTGCGTCTTGGCCCGTGCCAGCAATTCGTGCGCCTCGATCGGTCGCATCAGGTAGTCGTTGACCCCGGTATCCAGCCCGCGAAGCAAGCGGGCATCCGAGCCCTGGTCGATCAGTACGATGATCGGCAGGTGACGGGTGGCTTCATTCTCGCGCAACAGTGTGCACAGCTTTAGCCCGTCGCCCTCTTTCATGCTCAAGGAGGCTAGCACCAGGTCGAAGGATTCAGTCGAAAGCTTCTGGTAGGCCGCGTTCAGATCGCCCTCGACGACGGCATCGTGATATTTTTCCAGGTTCTGGCGAAGTTTCTGCGCCGATCGCGCGTGATCGTCGACGATCATGACGCGGCCGAAATCGCCCGAAAGCGCCCGTTCCAGGGCTGCGTTTTCGGTGACACCGAGCTGGCGGCCGGTAGCTGCCCGCATCATCATTTCATCGTTGAGCGTTTTCAGGCGGGCAAGATTCTTGACCCGTGTAATCAGCGCAATGTCGTCCACCGGCTTGGTCAGGAAATCATCAGCGCCGCTCTCCAGCCCCTGAACCTTGTCGGAAGGCTGGTCGAGCGCCGTGACCATGACGACGGGAATATGTTGTGTTTCGGGCCCATGCTTGAGGCGGCGGCAGACTTCAAATCCATCCAGGCCCGGCATCATGACGTCCAGCAGCACGACATCGACGCGTTCGTTGGCACAAATCTCCAACGCCTCCATCCCCGAGTAGGCCGAAAGAATCTCGAAGTATTCGGCCTTCAGACGGGCTTCCAGCAGCTTCACATTGGCTGGGATATCGTCAACGACTAGTACGCGGGCACTCATAAAACTTCTCGCTCTTCGTTAGATGCGATCTCTTCTTCCAGCCATCAAGCCTGGCCGATGAACTGTCGAACGGCGCCAAGGAAACTGGCAACCGAGATGGGCTTGGAAATGTAGGACTCACAGCCGCCCGACCTGATGCGTTCCTCGTCGCCCTTCATGGCGAATGCCGTGACGGCGATCACCGGAATATCGCGCAGGTCGTCATCTTCCTTGAGCCACCGGGTCACCTCCAGTCCGGACACCTCAGGCAACTGGATATCCATCAAAATGAGGTCGGGACGGTGCTCGCGCGCCAGCGACAGCGCATCCAGGCCATTGCGGGTCTGCACGGTTGCGTAACCGTGAGCGTCCAGCAAATCGTGGAAGAGCTTCATATTCAGCTCGTTGTCCTCGACGATCAGGACTTTTTTCGCCATTGCACGCATCTCCGGCCGGGAGCTGTCGACGTCTGAGGTAGTAGATATATAGGCCATCGGTAACTCGCCTGTGCTGATCCCAGCCATTTGCACCGATTCTCATGAACGGCGCCTCACTGCACAGTGCGCTATCAGCAGTAACCAACAATTTAACCTGCTAAAAGCGTTACCAAGTTCTCATCTGTAAGGGTTAATCGACAATGACGAATCGCCCCGATTCTAGGATTTCGCGCTCGGAAGCCGAATTACTGGCCCTGAGCGCTCTCCAGTTCATCGCAATGGACATGCCGCGGCTGGAGCGCTTCTTGAAGCTGACGGGGCTTGATCCAAGCCAATTGCGTGCCAGTGCTGGCGATAGTGCCGTCATGACCGCTGTGCTCGGCTTCCTGATGGATGATGAATCTCTGTTGCTGATGTTCTCCGCCAATGCCGGGATTCCGCCAGAACACGTCGCCTCGGCTCAATTGAAACTGGGCGGCAGCCAGCCGGAGTGGGGCTGTTGAGTGATCGGCACCGACGGCTACGCATCGGCATCGACCTGGGCGGAACGAAAATCGAGGCCATCGCCATCGATGCGGCCGGCGGGCAACTGGCGAGAATGCGCCAAGCCACGCCGAAAGGAGATTATCGCGCCACGCTCACCGCCCTGGCCAATATCGCCCGCCAGATGCAGACCCGCAGTGACACCGCACGCAACTTCGACGAAGTCACGGTCGGCATCGGAATGCCAGGGTCCATCTCGCCTGCAACCGGGCTCGTCCAGAATGCCAATTCGGTCTGGCTCAACGGGCAACCCTTTTTGGCCGACGTGACAGACGCAGTTGGCCTGCCAATACGCATCGCCAACGATGCCAACTGCTTCGTACTCTCCGAAGCGATCGATGGGGCCGGCGTCCGGGCGCGCAGCGTTTTCGGTGTGATCCTGGGGACGGGAACCGGCGGCGGCTTTGTTTACGACCGCCGGATCATCGATGGTCCTCGCGGCATCGGCGGCGAATGGGGGCACAATCCGCTGCCCTGGGCAGAACCTGAAGAACACCCCGGGCCGCAATGCTGGTGCGGGCGCCGTGGCTGCATGGAAGCCTGGGTTTCCGGGCCGGGGCTTGCTGCCGATCATCAACGCCAGACCGGTGATGCTCTTAAGCCCGAAGCCATCGTGCGCTCGGCGCAAGGCGGACATATCGAGGCAATCGCAACGCTTGACCGGCACACCAGCCGGCTTGCCCGTGGCCTCGCCCATGTCATCAATATTCTCGATCCGGAAATTCTCGTCCTAGGGGGCGGGTTGTCCAAGCTCGAACACCTCTACGACAAGCTGCCGCCAGCAATCCTGCCCCACCTGTTCACCGATGCGCCCCACGTCGACATCCGCCCACCGCGATGGGGCGATGCCAGCGGCGTTCGGGGTGCCGCCTGGCTATGGCAGGCTGAGCCCGGCCAACCGAACCAGGATGATGAGGCCTCGGCTCAATGATGGACGCGGGTCAGGGCTGAGTTTGGAGCGCTGGCCCAGCCCAACATCGGCTTGCCGAATGTTGGCAGGAGAGGAATCCCAACATCGGCTTGCATCTGACACGAGCCTTCGAAGTGTCAAGCAGAAGACGTGTTGGCGAGAGCGCCCAGCGGCTCCGCCCCCTCAAAGGGGGCGGACGGAATGTCATCTCTTGGGCCCGGTTTGCAATCGACAACAGTACCGCACCCGCTACGCCAGGGACCAAGTGATCGTGACATTCCCAGGTGGGGGTGTCCGTTGCTTGGCTTGCGGTTGGGGCGGAGAATCGTACGGCGCCGGATGCCGCCAGCTCCACACGACTTCAAGCCATGCCTATCCTGTTAGCTCCTGATAATTCTGCCAACGGCCTCGGAGGGAGGCTCGCCTTCAATGGCAAACGGCCGCCAGTCTGTTTAAACGGCCCATCCCCCGCAACGTCATGGCCGAGCAGTCGGCCATCCACGCAAGGTGCTGTATTCACAACCATTTCCAATGTACTCCTCGGTGGAAAGAATTGCCGGAGCGCGTAGCCTCAATGATGGCTGGCAGCAGTTCCTTGATGCTTGCATGGGTCTCCACCTTCGTGGAGATGACGGAGGTGCGAGTGGTGATTTTGGGTGGCGCTTCGCGGCAGCAGTCATGGCTCAGCGGCGATTACTGCAGTCCGGACCAAAGGGGATAGGCACGACTTCAGGCAGTGTGGACCAATCGGAGGATTGTCCGGGCGCGGATGTCGCCGCGCAGCGGTTTCGGACATCCCAACGGTGCGGAACCCATCGCCTAGCTCCACACAACTTCAGGCAGTGTGGACCAATAAATATGGTGGCCCAACGGGCCAGGGAGCACAGCGACCCGGTGTAAGCACCGCCCTTCCGAAAACGGTCCGGATTACGTCACGCAAGCTCCACACGACCTTGGGAAGTGTGGACCAAGCAAAATGGTGGGCCCGGCAGGACTCGAACCTGCAACCAGACGGTTATGAGCCGCCAGCTCTAACCGTTGAGCTACGGGCCCCCTTTTGAAGGGAAGGCGACCCCTATAGCAGAGTTCGCCCTTCAAACACCAGAGTGAAGACGCCCCGGTTGGCAAACCCAAAAGCCCTCAAACTCCAGCCACGCATTGCCCGCATTTTATCGGCTATGATCGTCCCCGATCTGTAATCTGCCTGAGCCAGGAGCGACTCAACCCATGACCTCAGTCCTTCAATCGACCGGTGTTGCCGCCATTGCGATGGCGGTACTCGCCCTAAACCTTCAGCCGTTACATGCCGGAGATCGCGAAATGACCCGAAGCGTAACCGTATCCGCCAGCGCTACCGTCACAGCAAAGCCCGATGCGGCGAATATCCAAAGCGGCATCCAGACCGAGGCGAACACGGCTGCAAAAGCTCTGGAAGCCAACACCAAGGCGATGTCCAACCTGATCGATGGACTGAAGTCGATGGGTATCGAACCCCGTGATATCCAGACCAGCCAATTCAGCGTTAACCCGCGCTACAATCACCACCGCGATGGCCGCCCCCCCGATATCACCGGCTATCAGGTCACCAACGAAGTCAGCGTCCTGATCCGCGACACCAAGCAAATCGGCGACATTCTCGACAAGATGATCGGGCTGGGCGCCAATCAGATGCGCGGACTGAATTTCATCGTGACACAGGCCGAAACCCTGACCGACGAAGCTCGTGCCAAAGCCGTCGAAAACGCACGCCGACGTGCTGAACTGTTTGCCAAAGCTGCTGGCGCCGAAGTCGGCAAAGTGCTGGAAATCCGTGAAGGCGGCTCGTCAGGCCCCGGCCCCCGCCCGATGTATGAGGCTTCCGCCCGCAAATCCTCCGCCGTTCCAATCGAATCGGGCGAACAAAACCTATCAGCATCGGTAACCGTGACCTGGGAACTCAAGTAAGCATGAAGTCCGCCCCCAACTCCCTGCTGCCCGACAAATCCCAACATCGCCATGTGATTTGGCTGGGTGTCTTCGGGGGTGCATTATTATTCATCATCGGCGTGCGCTTCATGATCGTGCCCGATAGCGCTCTGCATACCTTCGGGCTGTCAGCCGCACCTGAAAACAGCAAGGGCGTTCATTATGTCATCGGCCTGCGCGACCTGTGGCTTGGCGCGTTGGCCGTCGCCTTCGCACTTCTAAAGGACTGGCGGGCGCTGGGCCTATGGTTCCTGATGGGGTCGCTCGTTTGCTGGTCGGATGCCGCAATTGTCGCCGCCAACGACGGCCCCGGCCTGGCGGTCGCCTTTCACACGGCGTCAGGCGTTTTTTGCCTGGCGCTAGGCCTTGGCGCCTGGCGAAGAAGACCCAAGGATTAAAACGTTGCCCTGGTATCAGGTCGTCCAGTTGAATGGGCGGAGCGCTTAACCCCAAGCCCCGTTACCCCTGGTTCCCCGGCCAGCCCTGTGGCATGACTCAGTCCACCGGTAAAAATTGAGTCGCGTGCAGAGCATCTCAACAGCCGCACCAGCCGGCAGACGAAAGACTGAAAACCATGATGATCAACAACCTGTTTCTCCTTGCCATCGCCGCGCTCGGTTGGGGCCTGAGCCTGGCCACGTACCGGGTGTTCGCCAGCAAATACAACTGGCCGATGGGCGCGCTTCATGCCGACCTGCCCGCCATTCCGATCCTGATCGGCACCGTATCGTTCCTGTGCGGCTTGGGATTTGCTGTCGCGCTGGGAGCCGATCTTGGCGGCTGGATCATTATCGGTTGCGGCTTCCTGTTGGCGATTTTCTGGACCGGTTTCTTGCGGGTCGGCTCGCAGATCGCGTTATTCCTTGCGCCTGCCGCTGCCTTCATGCTGGTGATCGGCTGGTTTGGAATACAACTCGGTTTCGGCATCCAGGGTTGGGAAGGCAAAACCCCCGGCCAGCTTCTGAAATCCGACTCCGATCGGTCCGAACGCTTCGACGACCGGCGATAACACAGCTCCACACGACTTTAGGAAGTGTGGACACAAGAAGTCACCTCCACACGACTTTTTCCCGTCAACACAAGCTTGGATCTGTCACAAGCCTGCGAAGTGCCAAGCCAAAATGTGTTGAGCAAAGGAAGTGTGGACCAACTAAAGGACAGCCCCACACGACTTTTTCCCGTCAACACAAGCCTGGATCTGTCACAAGCCTGCGAAGTGCCAAGCCAAAATGCGTTGAGCCAAGGAAGTTTGGACCAAATCAAGACTCCCCATCTGCTACCAATGGTGCCATCGCGCCAACACTTGCCACTGGGGTAAACTCCATTTAGTTGAGGTTTGGCAGAGCGCGCGCCCGCAATGATGCTGCGCGACCGCCACCACACTTGAGGAGCCCCAATGGCCGTCCGTCGTCTGCATCCCGACCAGCCCGAAACCTTTGCGTTCAACGCGGAAAATCTGGCCTGGGCGAACACAATGATCACCCACTATCCAGACGGCCAACAGGCATCCGCCGTGATCCCGCTGCTCTGGCGCGCCCAGGAACAACACGACGGCTGGCTACCTGAACCTGCCATCCGCTACATCGCCGAGATGCTCGGCATGGCCTATATCCGGGTCTACGAAGTCGCCACCTTCTACACGATGTTCCAACTTGCCCCCGTCGGCAAAGTCGCCCACGTCCAGGTCTGCGGCACGACGCCATGCATGTTGCGCGGTTCAGAAGACCTGATCGCGGTCTGCAAGAAAAAGATCTCCAAGAGCCCCCACGACGTCTCAGCAGACGGCAACTTCTCATGGGAGGAGGTTGAGTGCCTGGGCGTTTGCGCCAATGCCCCGATGGTCCAGATCTGGAAAGATACCTACGAGGATCTAACGCCTGCTAGTTTTGAAAAGCTCCTCAACGATTTCGCGGCTGGTACCCCGCCCCCGCCAGGCTCATTATCCGGGCGCCAGGCCTCCTGCCCGAAAGGCGGACCGACCTCGTTGCACGACTACTGTGTAAACTCCGATGCGCCTCCAGGCCCGGCCAACTCGGGCGCCGACGGCCCTTCGGTTATCGAACCGGCGGTCGCGGCCGCTGGAGCGACCGGGGCATCGGGCGTTGCCGCCGAAGTGGTCGAGCAATCGGCCGGAGACATCCAGGACGCCGACCGCCCAAAAGGCCTCGACGGCCCACGCGGTGGCCAGGCCGATGACCTGAAACGCATCAACGGCGTTGGACCCAAGCTGGAAGAAACCCTCAACAGCCTTGGCATTTTCCACTTCGACCAAGTTGCCGGATGGTCGCCCGAAACGGTTGCCTGGGTCGATAACTTCCTGAGTTTCAAAGGCCGCATCGACCGCGAAGGCTGGATTAAGCAGGCCAAGGCCCTGGCCGCCGAAACGAAAACCTGATGAATGAAATAGCCGCCATTCTGTTATTGCCTTTGACCGTTCTGGCGATATCCGTTTGGCTGGCAATGACGACCAACGATCCGATGCACCTGATTTTTGGCGCCGTACTCGCCATCGCCACCGGATACATCGCCAGCAGATACTTTGGGAGCTGACGCAATATGCTCGCCGATCAAGACCGCATCTTCAAAAACGTATACGGCTTCCAGGACTGGGGGCTCAAAGGAGCGCGCGCACGCGGCGCCTGGGATGGAACCAAGGGCCTTATCGACAAGGGGCACGACTGGATCATCGACCAGGTCAAGGAATCGGGCTTGCGCGGACGCGGCGGTGCCGGCTTCCCAACGGGCCTGAAATGGTCCTTCATGCCCAAAAGCGATCCACGACCGTCTTATCTCGTGATCAACGCTGACGAATCCGAGCCTGGCTCCTGCAAGGACAGAGAGATCTGCCGCCACGATCCCCACCTGCTCATCGAAGGCGCTCTGCTTGCCTCTTTCGCCATGCGCGCCCACACCTGCTATATCTATTTCCGCGGCGAATTCATCCGCGAACGCGAACGTTTTCAGGCAGCCGTCGACCAGGCCTACGAAGCCAAGCTGATCGGCAAGAACAACGTCCACGGCTGGGACTTCGACCTCTATGTCCACCATGGCGCCGGTGCATATATCTGTGGCGAGGAAACTGCCCTTCTGGAAAGCCTCGAAGGCAAGAAGGGCCAGCCCCGCCTGAAGCCGCCGTTCCCGGCAGGCTGCGGGCTCTATGGCGCTCCCACGACCGTCAATAACGTCGAATCGATTGCCGTCGTGCCCGATATCTTAAGACGCGGCGCGACTTGGTTCTCCTCGCTGGGTAAACCAAACAACACCGGCACCAAGTTGTTCCAGATTTCCGGTCACGTCGAGCAGCCTTGCGTCGTCGAGGAGGAAATGGGCATTCCGATGCGCGAGCTGATCGAAAAGCACGCCGGAGGCGTCCGCGGCGGATGGGACAATCTCAAGGCCGTTATTCCAGGCGGCTCATCGGTGCCCTGCATTCCGCACACCGAATGCGCCGAAATCACCATGGACTTTGATGCTCTCAGCGCCGCCAAGTCCGGCCTGGGCACGGCGGCCGTCATCGTCATGGATCAGTCGACCGATATGATCAAGGCGATCTCACGCATTGCCTACTTCTACAAGCACGAGAGCTGCGGCCAGTGCACGCCGTGCCGCGAGGGCACAGGCTGGATGTGGCGCGTCATGGAACGCCTCGTCAAAGGCGAGGCCGAGAAGCGCGAAATCGATTTGCTGTGGGATGTCACCAAGCAGGTCGAGGGCCACACCATCTGCGCATTGGGCGATGCCGCCGCCTGGCCCATCCAGGGCCTGATCCGCCACTACCGCCACGAAATCGAAGCCCGGATTGATGCGCGTCAGGCGAAAGTGGGCGAATACATCGAGGCTGCGGAGTAGGGCTGGTGCGCCGCATCTCAATACTAATCGGCTGTGCCATCCTGCTTGCAGGCGCGGCCTCAGGGACTTGCCAAGAGTTCCCCAAGGATGCGTTCTCAAACGCTTCGCCGCTCGCAGGTACCTACAGGGAAGATCTTGGAAATGGATACAAAACTCCATTGCCAACCTACGACCCGAAGGCATGGTGCGAAAAATACGAGACAACAGCGCCAGAGTGGCACCAACGACAAATGGCTCGCATTAATGGCCCATGCCTCACCCGCGAAGAAAACAGTTTGAAGTCGCTAAATAAAGCTTGGGGTATGATGTCAGAGGAAGCTCGCGGGTTCTGCGAAGCCTACCTACGTCTACAAAAGCGCCAATCCTACAACTCACTGATGAACTGCGTGATCAAGGCGAACATGCGCGCTGCCACCAATCCCCGCCGTCGGTTTAAGGTGCCTACTCCTCAACAAGAAGAAGCTGCAAAATATACTAGACCAGAACAACTATTTGGGCTGCCAATCGGCAACTCCGCTAACAGTCCCCGCTGAAACTGGCCATTACACCCCAGATTGATCCGCGACAGAATCGTTTCGCCGCCCCTCTTCCTGACGGCCCGCCCAGTCGAGATAGGTCGCAACGTCCATGCGGAGTTTTGTCGGTGCGTTCATGCCAGCCAACCTACCACGAAAGCGGATAAATCTCACTTCCGACCACCAAAACCGATCACGTCAGCCAAATGGTTCAAATTTTTCCCAACCCAGTCCAAATGTCGCCCTTTCCTCATCTGCGGCGACGCGGTAGGACATCACGAAGCGGTTACAAGTAACAACCAAGCCCGATCGCGAAACTTTGGCAATCCAGCAGGATATGCCGCAGTCTGCCCGGTTGTGCTCCCACCTGAAGTGCAATTCCGAACGGCCATTCTCTCAAGGAGCGGCAATGCCGAAGAAGCTGATCGTCGACGGCAACGAAATCGAAGTCGAGGACGGAGTCACCTTGCTGCAGGCCTGCGAAATGGCCGGCGCCGAGATCCCCCGCTTCTGCTACCACGAGCGGTTATCGATTGCCGGCAACTGCCGCATGTGCCTTGTCGAAGTCGAAGGCGCCCCAAAACCGGTTGCCTCGTGTGCTCAGACCGTCAACGACCTGCGCCCCAACCGCGACGGCAGCCCAAACGTCGTCCACACCACGACGCCGACGGTCAAAAAGGCCCGCGAAGGCGTGATGGAATTCCTGCTCATCAATCACCCGCTGGATTGCCCGATCTGCGACCAGGGCGGCGAATGCGATCTGCAGGATCAGGCCATGGCCTACGGCATCGGCGGATCGCGCTACCAGGAAAACAAGCGCGCCGTCGAAGACAAGTACATCGGCCCCTTGATCAAGACCATCATGACGCGCTGCATTCACTGCACGCGCTGCGTCCGCTACATGACTGAAATCGCCGGCGTTGAGGAATTGGGCCTTGCAGGCCGCGGCGAAGATGCCGAGATCACGACCTACCTGGAAAACGGCATTCTTTCGGAAATGAGCGCCAACGTCATCGACCTGTGCCCGGTCGGCGCTCTGACCCACCGCCCCTGGGCCCACCATGCCCGCCCCTGGGAACTAAAGAACACCGAATCCATTGATGTGATGGACGCGCTCGGCTCCAACATCCGCGTCGACACCCGTGGCTCCGAAGTCATGCGCATCCTGCCGCGCAACAACGATGCAGTGAACGAAGAGTGGATCTCTGATAAGACCCGCCACGTTTGCGACGGCCTCAAAACCCAGCGCCTCGACCAACCCTATGTGCGCAAGGACGGTCGCCTCGTGCCCGCGTCCTGGGACGAAGCGCTCGGCATCGTCGCCGAAAAACTGACAGCAACCAAGCCCGACCGAATCGGCGCAATTGCGGGCGATCTGTCGGGCGCAGAAGAAATGTTCGCGCTGAAGAAGCTGTTGGGCGACCTGGGCGTCGGCAATATCGATTGTCGCGCTGCCAATGAGGCGCTTGATCCCGCCCTGGGGCGTTCCAGCTACTTGTTCAATTCCACAGTCGAGGCCATCGACAACGCCGATGCAATCCTTCTGATCGGCACCAACCCACGCCTGGAATCACCGGTCCTCAATTCGCGCATACGCAAGCGCTGGCGGGCTGGTGGTCTGTCGGTCGGTGTTGTCGGCGAACAAGCGGACCTCACCTACGCCTACGAATACATCGGCGCCGGACCAGGCGACCTGAGCAAACTCGCCAATGGCGATCATATGTTCGCTGGGGTTCTGCGTCAGGCCAAAACACCACTGGTGATCGTGGGATCAGGCGCTTACAGTCGCGATGACGCCCCCGCCGTTCTGGCGCTCGCTGCAAAGGTCGCAGCCGCAGCAAGCCAGGGTGCGGATGCCGGTCATGCCGTCTTTAACGTCCTCCACACCGCCGCAGCGCGCGTTGCCGGTCTGGACCTGGGCCTCATTCCAGCCGACAACGGCCTGGATACCGCCGGGATGACCAGTGCTGCGGCCAGCGGCAACCTCGAAGTTCTCTACCTTCTTGGCGCTGATGAAATCGATATGAGCGCTCTTGGGTCGACCTTTGTCATCTACCAGGGAACCCACGGCGATGCCGGTGCCCACCGCGCCGACGTCATCCTGCCCGGATCTGCCTACACCGAACAGAGCGCCATCTACGTCAATACCGAAGGCCGCTCCCAGATGACGCAAAAAGCGGTGTTTGCTCCAGGTGATGCCAAGGAGGACTGGGCAATCCTTCGCGCCTTGTCGGCATTGGTGGACAAGCAGCTCCCCTTCGACAGCCTCCCCGCCCTGCGCGCCGAGCTATTCAAAGCCGCCCCACACATGCAACACATTGATGAAATCGCCGAAGTCAGCGACGACGGTCTTGCAGGCCTTGAGCGGCGCGGCGGTTCCCCGTCAAACGCTCCGTTCGTCAATCAGATTACGAACTTCTACCTCACCAATCCAATCGCCCGCGCTTCCGCCATCATGGCTGAATTGAGCGAGCTCAAGGCGCAAAAGCAGGCAACCGGCCAGCTTCATGCGGCTGAATAAGAACGAGACGGGGAAGCAGGCAGCATTATGAGCCAGGAAACAACCAACCTTCTCATCGAATACGCGATCTGGTTTTTGACCTATGCCGCTCTCAGCGCGTTGGTCATGGTGGTTCTGCTGCTCATGATCGCCTTCCTTTTGCTCATGGACCGCAAGGTCTGGGCCGCCGTCCAGATGCGCAAGGGCCCCAACGTTGTCGGCCCGTTCGGGCTGCTGCAATCGTTCGCCGACCTCTTGAAGTTCGTCTTCAAGGAACCCGTTATCCCGGCGGGCGCAGATAAGACCGTCTTCCTGCTCGCCCCCGTCGCAACCGCCACCTTCGCGCTCGCCATGTGGGCCGTCATCCCGATGTCGGAAGGCTCCTTCTTCGGTCTCACCGAAGGCGAACGTTGGGTCATTTCCGATCTCAACGTTGGTGTACTGTACCTGCTGGCGATCTCATCGCTGGGCGTCTACGGCGTTATCATGGGCGGTTGGGCATCCAACTCCAAATACCCCTTCATGGGCTCGCTTCGCTCTGCTGCCCAGATGGTCTCCTACGAAGTCTCCATCGGCCTCGTCATCATCACCGTGCTGCTGTGCGCCGGCTCTCTAAACCTCACCGAAATCGTCAACGCACAGAAAGTCGGGATTGGCACCAATCTGGGTGCCCCCAATTCTCTGCTGGACTGGTATTGGCTGCCGTTGTTCCCGATGTTCGTGGTGTTCTTCATCTCGGCGCTAGCTGAAACCAACCGCCCGCCATTCGACCTGCCCGAAGCAGAATCCGAACTGGTCGCAGGCTTCATGGTTGAGTATTCCTCAACACCCTACCTGTTGTTCATGCTCGGTGAGTACGTCGCTATCGTCGGCATGTGCGCGCTGACCACCATTTTGTTCCTGGGTGGATGGCTGCCGCCACTCGACGTCGCGCCCCTAAACTGGGTGCCCGGCATCTTCTGGTTCATCCTCAAGACAATCGCCGTCTTCTTCATGTTCGCAATGGTCAAGGCCATGGTGCCGCGCTACCGCTACGACCAGTTGATGCACCTTGGCTGGAAGGTCTTCCTGCCGCTGTCCCTCGTCATGGTCGTCGTCGTCGCCGGCGTTCTCCAATACGGAGGTTTGGTATGAGCCCCGCCATGATTGGAGCACTTGTTGGAGCGGTACTGGGCGTTGCCGGCTTCATCTCACTTCGCATGGTCGCCGACCGTGTCGAGGCGAGTAAGGACGCCACAGACCCCAAGACGGCTGCAAGCGTGTTGCGCATCGCTGCCATTGGCGACCTCGTCATTTTTCCCGTCGTCGGATACTTCGTCGGCCCGATGCTGATCAATTAAGGAGCTGGAGATGGGTATCGCCCAGGGAATTAAATCGCTGTTTCTGACGGAGTTCGTGTCTGCGTTCTTTCTGACGATGCGCTATTTCTTCCGGCCGAAGTTCACGCTCAACTACCCCTTCGAGAAGGGCCCCTTGAGCCCGCGCTTTCGTGGTGAGCACGCGCTGCGCCGTTATCCCAACGGTGAAGAGCGCTGCATTGCCTGCAAGCTGTGCGAAGCAATCTGCCCGGCCCAGGCCATCACCATTGAGGCCGGTCCGCGCAGAAACGATGGCACGCGCCGGACGACGCGCTACGACATCGACATGACCAAATGCATTTACTGCGGCCTTTGTCAGGAGGCCTGCCCCGTGGACGCCATCGTCGAAGGACCCAACTTCGAGTTCGCCACCGAGACGCGCGAAGAGCTGTTCTACAACAAGGACCGCCTGCTCGCGAATGGTGACCGCTGGGAAAGGGAGATCGCAAAGAACCTTGAGCTCGATGCAAAATACAGGTGAGGGATGGCGCGGGCTCCTCGGGGTCCTGACCGACGAGGAACTCACACAATACGGCCAGATGGCCCTGGATCAGGTGCGTCGCGAGACGTCCCGAAATCTGATCTACGGCCTGATGGTTATCGCCGGACTGGCACTGATCGCCTGGGCGGCATGGACTATTTACGGCATCGGCGAAACGGGCTGGCTTGTTTATCTTGCCCTCGGCGCCGCTGGAATTCTGGTGTACCTGCCATGGCGCAGCGTCAAGACGCGCAAGCTTTGGCTGGGACACTACGAACGCGTGAAACAGGAATTGGCCCGGCGGAATGAAGAGCCGGACGAAGACCGCGAAACGGAATGAGGTGAATGCTGACGGGGGTCCGAGCCTAGATGTTTTCAATGTCCCAGCGGCTGGCGGTATTAGGAGTTTTTGCCGTAGGCGTCTTTGGTTCAGGCTATCTCAGCCAAACTGGAAACGGGAAGGCTGCTTTCTTTCCCCTTGTCTTGGCCTTTGTGGTCGTCATGACAATTTCGGGCCTGGCAATGGAAGAACCAACGGACGAGGAAGATCAGGTCGAAGACGAAAGCAAGCCCGACACACGATCGGCCGCCGAAAACGTAGAACGGAAAGAACGGAATAGGGACTGACATGATCGCAGCACTTTTCTTCTACCTGTTCGCCATCCTGAGTGTGGCGTCAGCAGCGATGGTTATCATCGCCAAGAACCCCGTGCATGCGGTGCTGTTCTTGATCCTGACGTTCTTCAACGCTGCCGGCCTGTTCATCCTGCTCGGCGCTGAATTCCTCGCCCTCCTCTTAATCATCGTCTACGTCGGCGCCGTCGCCGTCCTGTTCCTGTTCGTCGTCATGATGCTGGATGTCGACTTCGCCGAATTGAAGGCAGGCTTCATCAAGAATGCCCCGGTCGGCGCCCTGATCGGCGGCATCGTCCTGGCTGAACTGGCCCTTCTGTTCCTGGTTCACGGTTTCGATTTCGGCGCGGCTGGAAGCGTCCAGAGCGCCATGCCCTCCACCGGTTCGGGCATCGATAACACCACCGCGCTGGGCCGCTTGATCTACACCAAGTACGTCTACTTCTTCCAGGCAGCCGGCCTCATTCTGCTGGTTGCCATGATCGGTGCAATCGTCCTGACGCTCCGCCACAAGGAAGGCGTTAAACGCCAGTCGATCCCGGTCCAGAATGCGCGCAATCCGAAGACCGCGATCGAAGTCCTCGAAGTCCCCACCGGCGGCGCCATCCTCCCCTCAACGGAGGGCCAGGGATGATCGCAACCAACATCGCCACATCCACCAACGTTTCGGGACACGCAACCGTGTCCCCTCTCCCCGCTCGCGGGGAGAGGGTTAGGGTGAGGGGCGGACTTATGGGAATGAGCGTGAGGGGCAGAAACTTGCGCTGCCGATTGAAGCTGCCGGTCGCTGTGAGATGGGGTCTGAAGATGTCGGCTACGGAAGTGGGCATGCGCACAAATTCACTTCAGGGAAACGCATAAATGGAAATCGGCCTCGGACATTACCTGACAGTTGCCGCGTGCCTGTTCACGCTGGGCATCTTCGGCATCTTCCTGAACCGCAAGAATGTCATCATCATCCTGATGTCGGTCGAATTGATGTTGCTCGCCGTCAACATCAACCTGGTCGCGTTCTCCCACTTCCTGAACGATCTGACAGGTCAGGTTTTCGCACTGTTCGTGCTCACCGTCGCTGCTGCAGAAGCGGCCATCGGGCTCGCCATCATCGTCGTGTACTTCCGCAACCGCGGTTCCATCGACGTCGACGAAATCAACATGATGAAGGGTTGAGGCGCGTAATGAACTACAACGCCAATTCAACCCACAACGTCATTCCCGCGAAGGCGGGAACCCATGCAAGTTGCGGCTTTCGCCCGGTCTCGTTTCATTCGCACTGGCTGCCCAGTCAGAAGCTTGACTGGATCCCTGCCTGCGCAGGGATGACGAAGGAGAAAGAGATCAGGCCGCCCCTGATCAGAACGCTGCAGCAAAAGGAGAATAGGACGTGAGAACAAAAATGCCCCCAACTCCCTATTCTCCAATTTCCAATTCCCTGCGGACTCCGCAAGGAGGCCGCAAATGATCTATCTCGCAATCGTCTTCCTGCCGCTTGCCGGCGCCTTGATCGCTGGCCTGTTGGGCCGCCTCATCGGTGACCGCGCCTCCGAAATCATCACCACCGGCTTCCTGATCATCGCCGCGGTTTTGTCCTGGATCGTCTTCATCCAGGTTGGCTTCAGCCATGAGACAGCCCGCGTTCCGGTCATGCGCTGGATCACGTCTGGCGAACTGGAAGCGGCCTGGTCATTGCGCATCGACACGCTGACCGCCGTCATGCTGGTTGTGGTCAATACCGTTTCCGCCCTCGTGCACCTTTATTCGATCGGCTACATGCACGAGGATAACGCGCGGGCCCGGTTCTTCTGCTATCTGTCGCTATTCACATTCGCCATGCTGATGCTGGTCACGAGCGACAACCTCGTCCAGATGTTCTTCGGTTGGGAAGGCGTCGGCTTAGCGTCCTATCTGCTGATCGGATTCTGGTATCACAAGCCCGAAGCGAACGCCGCCGCGATGAAAGCCTTCATCGTCAACCGGGTCGGCGACTTCGGATTTGCACTTGGTATCTTTGGCGTCTTCGTTGCCTTCAACTCGGTCAATTTCGATACCATCTTCGAAGCAGCCAAGGGTGCGGAAGGCCAGACGTTCAACTTCCTGGGCTATCAGGTCGATATCCTGACGACGCTGTGCCTGTTGCTGTTCATGGGCGCGATGGGTAAATCGGCGCAGTTCCTGTTGCACACCTGGCTGCCCGACGCGATGGAAGGCCCCACACCGGTTTCCGCGCTGATCCACGCAGCGACCATGGTCACCGCCGGCGTCTTCATGGTCGCCCGTCTATCGCCGCTATTTGAGCACGCCCATGTCGCCCGCGATGTCGTCCTCTACGTCGGGACGCTGACCGCGCTGTTCGCAGCCACGGTAGGCCTCGTCCAAAACGACATCAAGCGCGTCGTCGCATATTCAACCTGTTCGCAGCTCGGTTATATGTTTGCCGCCTGCGGCCTGGGAGCTTATGGCGCCGCCATCTTCCACCTGTTCACGCACGCCTTCTTCAAGGCGCTGTTGTTCTTAGGCTCGGGCTCGGTCATCCACGCCATGCACCACGAACAGGACATGCGCAACATGGGCGGCTTGGCTCCAAAGATCCGGCTGACCTACATCGCCATGCTGATCGGAACCCTGGCGCTCACCGGCGTCGGCATTCCGCACTTGATCGGTTTCGCCGGCTTCCACTCCAAGGACGGCATCATCGAAGCGGCATTCGCCGGGCACACGCTTCATAACGGCGTCTTCTGGGTGCTAACCTTTGCAGCCTTCCTGACCGCGTTTTATTCCTGGCGCCTGATCTTCATGACCTTCCACGGCAAGACCCGCGCTGAACCAGACGTCTTCAAGCACGCCCACGAAAGCCCGCTAACGATGCTTGTCCCGCTCGCCGTCCTGTCGGTGGGGGCGGTCGCTTCAGGTTACGTCTTTGCCGGTGAATTCATCGGCCACCACTACAAGGAATTCTGGGCCAACTCGCTCTATGAAGGCCCCAAGAACCACATCATGCACGAGATGCATAATATCCCCGAGTGGGTGTTCTGGGCCCCCTTCATCGCCATGGCCTCCGGCTTTGCGTTGTCCTGGGTTTATTATATCGGCGCACCCTGGCTGCCCGAAGCAACAGCGCGCACCTTCCGCCCGCTCTACTTGTTCCTGTTGAACAAGTGGTATTTCGACGAACTCTACGACTTCCTGTTCGTCCGCCCAGCCATGTGGATTGGCCGCTTCCTGTGGAAACGCGGTGACGGCACGGTCATCGACGGCACCATCGACGGCACGGCGGCCAGCGTCCAGTGGACGACCGGCAAGACGGTCAAGCTGCAAACCGGCTACGTCTATCACTACGCGTTTGCAATGCTGATCGGCGTCGCCGCCATCCTCACCTTCTTCCTACGCTCACTCATCATGTCCGGGGGGGCCGGCCAATGACCGTCGCCACGTCTCCGATCCTCTCGATCGTTACCTTCCTGCCGCTTCTTGGCGCGCTGTTCATCGCCTTCCTGCCATCGAATTCAGGCGGCGACCGCAACGCCCGCCATACCGCGCTTTATACGACCATCTTCACGTTCGCGATTTCGCTGCTGATCTGGATCAACTTCGATCCCCGCACAGCCGACTTCCAGTTCGTCGAAGAATTCGCCTGGATTGGCCCCTTCAAATACAAGATGGGCGTCGACGGCATTTCAATGCTGTTTGTAATCCTGACGACTTTTCTGATGCCGCTGTGCATTCTGGCAAGCTGGGAATCCATCCAGACGCGCGTCAAGGAATACATGATCGCCTTCCTGGTGCTTGAGACGCTGATGATCGGCGTCTTCTGCGCGCTCGACTTGATGCTGTTCTACCTGTTCTTCGAAGCCGGCCTGATCCCGATGTTCCTGATCATCGGCGTGTGGGGCGGCAAGCGCCGGGTTTATGCCAGCTTCAAGTTCTTCCTCTACACGCTACTCGGCTCAGTCCTGATGCTGCTGGCGATGTTCGCGATGTTCAACACCGCCGGCACCAGCGACATCCCAACCTTGATGCAGGTTGGCCCGACCAAGTTCTCAGCCGATATGCAATGGTGGCTGTGGGTGGCGTTCTTTGCCTCCTTCGCCGTCAAGATGCCGATGTGGCCGGTTCATACCTGGTTGCCGGACGCCCACGTTGAAGCCCCCACCGCCGGTTCGGTAATCCTTGCTGGCATTCTATTGAAGATGGGCGGCTACGGCTTCCTGCGCTTCTCACTGCCGATGTTCCCGCTCGCCAGCCTGGAACTGGCGCCCTTCGTCTTCGCGCTGTCGGTTATCGCCATCGTCTATACCTCTCTGGTCGCACTCGCCCAGGAGGATATCAAGAAGCTGATCGCCTATTCATCCGTTGCCCACATGGGCTTCGTCACCATGGGCATTTTCACCTTCGGTCAGCAGGGCATCGACGGAGCCATCTTCCAGATGCTCTCCCACGGCATCGTGTCAGCAGCCCTGTTCTTGTGCGTCGGCATCATCTACGACCGCATGCACACTCGCGAGATCGCGGCCTATGGCGGCCTCGCCGACCGGATGCCGGTCTACGCGGTCGTCCTTATGGTCTTCACCATGGCCAACGTCGGCCTACCGGGGACATCGGGCTTCGTTGGCGAATTCCTGACCCTGCTTGGCGCCTTCAAGGCCAACACATGGGTTGCGTTTGTTGCCACAACAGGCGTTATTTTATCGGCTGCCTATGCACTCTATCTTTATCGCCGCGTGGTCTTCGGCCAGTTGGAAAAGGCCAGCCTGAAATCGATCCAGGATTTGACCCCGCGCGAAATCGTTATCATGGCGCCGCTTGTCATCCTGACCATCGTCTTCGGTTTCTACCCGGCCTTCCTGCTCGACGTCATGGCCGTCTCCGTCAAGCAACTCGTCGCCAACTTCGAAACAGTAACAGCAGCAGCCGACGCAACGCGCGCGGCCCTCGCCGCACCTCAATGATCGCCGGAGGCGTTTAGAGAACAATGTCAATCCTGATGTCCTACGCCCCGGCCTTCCCCGAGATGCTGCTTGCCGTGGCCGCGATGGTCTTGCTGATGGTCGGCGCGTTCAGCGAAGATAACGAAAGCACCGGTGCCTTCGTCGGTTGGCTGGCAATCGTGGCGATGATCGCCGCCGCCATCCTTGTCGCGCTTCAACCAGCCGGCACCCAGGCGCTATTCAACGAAGCCTTTGTGGTCGACCAGTTCGCCCGCTTCATGAAGCTTCTGATCCTGGGCGGAACTGCAACCGCCATGCTGTTGTCGTTCGATTTCCTGTCCAGCAAGCGGATCATGAAATTCGAATACCCCATCCTCATGCTGCTTTCATGCGTCGGCATGATGATGATGGTCTCGGCCAACGACCTGATCGCCCTTTACATGGGACTGGAACTGCAAAGCCTTGCGCTTTATGTGCTTGCCTCAATGCACCGCGAGAACGTCCGCTCCAGTGAAGCCGGCCTGAAATATTTCGTCCTCGGCGCGCTGTCATCGGGAATGCTGCTCTACGGCTCATCCCTGATCTACGGCTTCACGGGCTCAACGAGCTTCGAGATCATTTCCAATGTCGCCAAATCTCAGGATGCCGCAGCAAACATCGGACTGATCGTCGGCCTCGTCTTCCTGCTCGTCGGATTGGCGTTCAAGATCTCGGCCGTCCCATTCCATATGTGGACACCTGACGTCTATCAGGGCGCGCCAACGCCTGTGACCGCCTTCTTTGCCGCCGCCCCCAAGATGGCCGCGATGGGCATCCTGATCCGTGCCCTGGGCGGCGCGTTTCCCGGACTGGAAACCCAATGGCAGCAGGTCATCATCTTCGTTGCCATCGCATCGATGCTTCTGGGTGCGTTTGCCGCCATCGGCCAAAACAATATCAAGCGCCTGATGGCCTACTCATCGATCGGCCACGTCGGCTTTGCCCTCGTCGGTCTCGCCGCAGGAACCCCTGAAGGCGCCCAAGGCGTCCTGATCTACCTGTTGATCTACCTCGTCATGACGCTTGGCACCTTCGCCTGCATCCTTGCCATGCAGCGCGGCGATGAGATGATCGAGGATATCGACCAACTCGCCGGCCTTTCGCAAAACAACCTGCCGATGGCCTTCGTTCTCGCCATGCTGATGTTCTCGCTGGCCGGCATTCCGCCACTTGCGGGCTTCTGGGGCAAGCTTTACGTGTTCCTTCCCGCCATCAATGCCGGGCTCTATCCACTCGCAATTATCGGTGTCATCGCCAGTGTCATCGGCGCCTACTACTACCTGCGCATCGTCAAGATCATGTTCTTTGACGAACCGCAGGAAAAGTTCTCGCCAGTGCCAGCCAAGCTGGGCCTGGTGATGGGCGTCGCCTTGCTGTTCATCTTCGCTTTCTCAATCCCTCAATTGGGAACCCCGATCGTGAATGCCGCCCAGGCAGCGGCCAGTTCACTGCGCTTTTAAGAACGGTGAACGACCCGTTCGCCAGCATTCCGGAAGCAGCTACGCCTGTCCTCGACCTGGAGGAAACCGGGTCGACAAATGCCCAGGCCGTGCGGCTCAGCCTCAAAGGCGAAACCGGCCCACTCTGGGTGACGGCTCGAAAACAGTCAGAAGGCCGCGGCCGCCAGGGCCGCGACTGGATGAGCCCCGAGGGCAACCTGTTTGCCAGCCTGTTGGTGACGCTTCGTTGCCAACCCACCGAAATCCCCGGGCTATCCATATTGGCAGGCGTCGCCCTGGCCAACGCTATTAACGCGCTCCTGCCCGGCAGACCTGACGGACACTCCACCCTCCCAAGGCTGAAGTGGCCCAACGACCTGATGATGACGGATGCCAAGATGGCCGGTATCCTCGTTGAAACGACTTCGCGGCCCGCAGACCTTATCGCAGCCATTCTCGGCTTTGGCGTCAATCTTGCCCACGCGCCAGATATCCCCGGACGCCCCACGACATGTCTTGGCAATCACGGCGTCAACGCCGACCCTTCCCAGGTGCTTGGTCAACTCGACGGCAGCTTGAGGCAGACGTTCGCAACGCTCAGCAAACCAGCCGGCTTCGACGAACTACGCCGCCAATGGCTCCTGCATGGACCAGACCTGGGCTCACCGCTAACCATCAGCCACGCAACTCAATCCGTAGTCGGCACCTTTTCAGGCCTTGCAGACGATGGTGCACTGCTCATCAAGACCGCCACGGGTCAGCTTAAGCGCATCACCTTCGGCGACGTCGAGGCCGCCAGCAATCGGAATTGACTCATCTCGCGTGCGCCATTTGGACTGGCCGAAACGATCAGCCCACATGCATCAACGTAAATTTTGTACTATGAGTGAGCTTGGCAAACCCCGCTGACAGGGCGAAATCAGCCCCATGGGCAGCTCCAGGAAAGGACGCGAATGGCGCGCAATAACAATAAGAGCCAGGATGAACTGGTGTTCGTAGCCCTGGGCGGGCTCGGCGAAATCGGAATGAATGTCTACCTTTATGGATATGGTCCGCCCAACAACCGGCAATGGCTGATGGTCGACCTGGGCATAACGTTCCCCGGACCTCACGAGCCCGGCGTTGACGTCGTCCTTCCCGACTTGCGCTACATCGCTGCCGAAAAAGGTTCCCTTGCGGGCATCGTCATAACGCATGCTCACGAAGACCACATCGGCGCGCTCACCGAACTCTGGAAGGAATTGGAAGCCCCGGTCTATGCAACTCCGTTCACGATGGGAATGCTGAAAGCCAAGTTGTCCGAATACGGCCGCGGCGTGAAGCCGATCCTGAATGAGGTCCCTCTTGGTGGACGCTTCAACGCCGGCCCCTTCGACATCGAAATGATCACCATGACGCACTCGATACCCGAGACGTCCGGCTTGGCGATCAGAACGCCCGCAGGCCTCGTGTTCCACACCTCCGATTGGAAGATCGACCCAGAACCGGTCCTGGGCGAGCCGATGGACCAGGCCAAGCTGGAGGCACTGGGCAAGGAGGGCGTCGACACGTTGATCTGCGATTCCACCAACGTCCTGCGTGGTGGCATATCGCCATCGGAAACGGCTGTTGCAAACTCGTTGACCCAGATCATAAAGAAGGCCAAGAAGCGCGTCGCCGTCACCACTTTTGCTTCCAACGTCGGCCGCGTTCTGGCCGTCGCCAGGGCCACCCATGAAGCCGGGCGCCATCTGGTTGTGGCAGGCCGCGCCCTCCATCGCGTCATTGAGGTGGGAATAGATACCGGCTACCTGCCAAAAAACTTCAAGTACCTGGGCCAGGAAGAATTCAGCTACCTGGAGCGCAGCGAAATCGTCGTCATGCTCACCGGCAGCCAGGGCGAACCGCGCGCAGCCCTGTCCCGGGCCGCCGACGGAGATCACTCCGACATAAAATTCTCAAAAGGCGATCTCATCATCTATTCGTCGCGCAACATTCCCGGCAATGAAAAAGCCATCGGCCGTGTTCAGAACGCATTGGCGCGCATGGGCTGCGAAATTCTCACCGACAGCGAAGCCCTTGTTCACGTTACCGGCCACCCGCGCCAGGATGAACTTCGCCAACTCTACAAATGGTTACAGCCAAACAGCCTCATCCCGATGCATGGCGAGGACCGCCACTTGCGCGCCCACACCAAATTCGCCTCCGAAAACGGCATCGAGAATGTCGTACTACCTGAGGATGGAGCCATCGTGCGCATCGCGCCCGGCCCACCAAAAATTATCGACGATGCACCCGTCGGCCGCCGTTACCGCGATGGCCGCCTGATCTTGCCCAACGCCGATGGCCCGGTTCGCGAGCGTCGCAAGTTGGCGGTCGTGGGTATCGCCGCGGTATCAATGGCTGTAAGCCGGCGCGGCGAACTGCTTGCCGACATTGAACTGGTGCTTGATGGTGTGCCCACGCGCACCCGCGATGGTGATCACATGCGCGACGTTGTGCTTGATGCGGTAGAAGGAACGATCGAAAGCATTCCACCGGGCAGGCGCAAGAACCCTGACCTCTTGCGTGATGCAATCCGCCGGTCAGTTCGCGCCGCAATCAACGAGCAGTGGGGCAAGAAACCTATCGTCAAAGTCTTCTTGCACGTTGTCGAATAAATTGCCCAACCTACCAATCCAATCCTACGAACCATCTGCCAAGTGTAGCGTCTTCGACGATTGCCTCCGTTCTGCTGCTGGGTTGGCGAGCAAACGGCGAAGACAAAAGCTACACTAGAAACTTAGACTTGCTAGTGTTCCTCTTGTTTCAAACATTTGCTGACGACCCAGCATCTAGCGATTGCAAATGTCTGAAACGGAACACTAGCCCGCCACTGGAGATAAGCAAACATGATCGGACGTCTCAACCACGTCGCCATCGCCGTCGAAGATTTGGAAGCAGCAACCAAAACCTACCGCGACACACTTGGCGGCCATGTAACAGAACCCGTCGACGAACCTGACCACGGAGTTACCGTCGTCTTCGTCAACCTGCCCAACACCAAGATTGAATTGCTTGCCCCGCTCGGCGAAAACTCACCCATCGCGAAGTTCTTGGAAAAGAACCCCAATGGCGGCATTCATCATGTCTGCTATGAGGTCGACGACATCATCGCCGCCCGCGATCAGATGAAAGCAGCAGGTGCCCGAGTGCTAGGCGACGGTGAACCTAAAATCGGTGCGCATGGAAAGCCCGTCCTGTTTCTGCATCCCAAAGATTTCTGCGGCACCTTGACTGAGCTCGAACAGGCCTGACCGGCCAAGGACGCCATAAATGACGCTGACCTTCGCAATAGCAATCTACTTCATCGTCTGGTGGATGACCTTGTTCGCGGTTCTACCGTTCTTTTCCAGGTCCCAGGACGATGATGGGAACGTCGTGCCAGGTACGCCCGAAAGCGCTCCGACCAAGCCCGGACTGATGAAGATCTTTCTGACCAATACGGTCATTGCCAGCCTCGTCTTTGGGCTGGTCTGGAGCATCATCGTCTTTCAATGGATCGATCTCGACCTGTTCAACATCGAGTCTCGCTTGCCAACATAGGCCACTTCCTGAGAAGCCCGGCCAGAAAGTAAAAAAGCGCGGGCATTGGCGGCCCGCGCTTTCGTTTATCAACAATTTGGCCAGGCGACCATCAATCGATCAGCGATTCCACGTAGTCCCAGTTCACAAGGTTGTCGAAGAACGCTTCGATATACTTCGGACGCGCATTTCGGTAGTCGATGTAATAGGAATGCTCCCAAACATCGCAACCCAGAATTGGCTTGGCGCCATGCATGAGCGGATTTTCACCGTTCGCTGTCTTTGTGACCTGCAACTTGCCATCGGCAATCGCCAGCCAGCACCAGCCCGAACCGAATTGACCGACACCGGCGGCGACGAAGTCAGCGCGAACCTTGTCCAGTCCACCGTATGCCGACACCAGGCCCTCCAGCTTGCCGGGCACCTTGGTGCCCCCGCCGCCGGCCTTCATCCACTGCCAGAAATGCGTGTGATTGTAATGCTGGCCGATTTGATTGATCACGGCCTGATCGCCGGAAGAAAATGCTGTCTTGCAGATGTCTTCAAGGGACAGCCCGTCGTATTTCGAACCGGCACCGGCAATTTCGTTGCCCTTGTCGACGTAGGCCTTGTGATGCTTGTCGTGATGGAATTCCAACGTTTCCTTTGACATGTAGGGCTGCAGCGCATCGTAGGCATAGGGAAGGTCAGGCAAGGTGAATGACATTTGGGGGAGGCCTCCAGTAAGTGAACCTATGGCGTTAGAACGCATCGTAAATACATTAGGTTCCCTATACCGGCTCCAACCCCCAGGCGCAACGACGCCTTACCCCCCAAGCCGGCCAACTACCGCCCTGCCAGCTTTAAAAATTAGCGCCAGGACAAAATAAAAACGGGGTACGGCGCCCTGGACACCGTACCCCGTTCGGATCACGCCGGGGAAGTTATAACACCAGGGATGCAGTAAATATCCGATATGCCTGCTGAATGGCCGATGAACGCAAACAAAACTCGATGCCGCGTTTCCCAATTCCCGATCACAGATCCGTCCACCGGCTGTGACCTCATCAAGGCAACCATGCGTTCCATCAGACGAGCTAACGCATCAGCCGTCCTTCAGTTCAGTGCACCAACAAGAATTGTGTCTGTAATCGTGAAAATTCCGGCCCAGGACGGTTTCTCCGATCCTAAACCTCACCGGCGGCACTACGGCCAGCCAGCGCCGCCCTTATCCGGCCGCCTACCCAAAAATCATGGAAACTGATTTCTTTTTGCAGTCACCAAAACCCCGCAGCACCCGGATTGAAGCCCGAATATGCTCAAAAAACATCGGCTGCATGCGGAATTGCCTGTAAACCAAATCCACTTATATGATTTGATCGTTTCTTCTATTGACGTATTGATCTATTTATGGCGTTAGCATTTGCTTCACCGAAAGCTGGCTAAAACTACAATAACAAGCCACCATACAAACTAGAATTCGAACCGCGAGATGGAATTATGGCCAGGAAAGGAAAGACAGCTAGGATGGCGACAGTCAATCTGAGCAAAATGAACCTGAAAGAGCTCATCGCACTTCAGGCTAATGTTGAGCAAGCCATTGAAGAGGCACGCCTGCGCGAGCGCCAGGAAGTCCTTTCCAAAATGGAAGAAATGGCCCAGGAAGCCGGCTTCAGCATCAACGAACTGGTCGGTGGAAAAGGCCGCAAGGGTCGCACCACGGTGTCGGCTGCTAAATACGCCAACCCCGATAACCGCGCAGAAACCTGGACGGGTCGCGGCCGCAAGCCCAATTGGCTGGTCGAGAAACTGAAAAAGGGTGCTTCTGTCGAGGATTTCGCAATCTAGGAACAGGTGTTCCACACCTCTCCAGCCGGTCATTGATTGACCAAGGCAAGGGTTTGGTTTCCCGACGTCCCAGCGCACCAAATTAAAAACCGCCAGCTTGTTCCGCAAGCGGGCGGTTTTTTCTAGAGCGGTTCAGGGCTAGTTGGAATCATTCTGCCGGAGCGAATTCGCCTCGGCAGAATGGTTCGATTTGGTCGGAAAGTGCTCTGACTCAGTCAGACTCTAATCGGCGCAATGCCCTGGAAAAAGCCTCGACGATAAACAGTGCCAGAATATTGGCAGCCGCCAGGATAGCAAAACCGAATGCGATCCCCTCGCACAGCTCTACCGGCAGCCCCAGATATGACTCGCCATACCAACGCACGAAAACAGCCGTGATGGCGCTCGCCGTAGCCATGAACCCGTAAACGCAGGCGATGAACTGGGCGTTCGTCAGTCGGGCTTGATTGATACGCATAACGAAAGCCGGCCCCTAACTCTTAACACTCATTGCGCCCGTGGACTGTATGCGCCCACCTTGGCATTCAGCAAACGGACGGCAGTATTCCTCAGACGCGCGGTGGCAATCAACCTTTGATGAGCCTATCCAGTTTTGATATGAGCAATTCCCGTTCCAAAGGAAAACCAGCGTCCAGCCACCAATCCTCAAACTTGGCTAAGAACTCGCCGACCCGTGGACCGGGCAAAACACCGCGATCTATAATGTCCTTCCCGGAGAACGGCATCTCGGGAACCTCCCAAACATCGGGCAACTCGAATGCCTGTCGCCAATCAGGTGCATTTCCAGAACTGGTTTCACTCGCCCACGCCATAAGACAGCGATCTCGGTAGGCCTCGCGACCCAAGCGATATAGCCACACCTTCTGCTCGCCTAGGTTGAACGAAATTGGCGACTCTAAAACTTCCGCCAAATTCACCAATCTGGTCCGCTCATCATTTGACAAACGAAGCCGCTGGGCAAGACGATGGGATTCATTTGGGCTATTCACAGCCAGCACCCCGAGCCGGATTATAGGATCACTCCGGATCGCCAATTCCGTTTCGATCGCAATCAATCGCTCAAACCTGCGACGATCGCCATCAGTGCCCAGGACCAAGGCCAAAATCCTGCCTTTCTGCATCAAGGCCAGTGTATCGACAGATCGCGGCGCTGATACGAGTTTCAACATTTCAACCCGAATTCGTTCGGCTGAAAGTGTCGAAAGTCCGTCTCGCTCCCCGAGCACGGCGGCATAACCGGAAGGGTCGATTTCACCATCCCCATAGCTGGCAAAAAATCGAAAGAACCTCAATATCCGCAAATAGTCTTCGCGAATTCGATCCTGTGGGGAACCGATGAAGCGGACCCTGGATGATCGCACATCTTCAAAACCACCAAGCGGGTCGAAAAGGCAGCCGCGCCTAGAGCAATAAAGCGCATTGATCGTAAAATCCCGGCGGCTGGCGTCCTCAGCCCAATCGGCGGTGAAGGAAACCGTTGCATGCCGGCCGTGGGCTTCCACGTCTCGGCGAAGCGTCGTGACCTCATAAGCGCTGCCATCGGCAACCACCGTGACCGTGCCATGGGACAGTCCGGTCGGGTGCACGCCCAGCCCGGCGCTGCGGGCCAATCTCATGACGTCGTCAGGCAGTGCGTCGGTGGCGATATCAACATCGGCGACAGAAACACCCATCAACGTGTTGCGGACCGCCCCGCCGACAGCACGCGCGCAGAACCCGCCAACTTCGATGGCCTCGAACACAGCCTGGCAGCCGCGGGCATTAAGCCATTCTGCACCCGCCAGCGCCAAATTGGCCTCGGCAAGCGTTCTGATCCCGCCCGGGCCTGAGGCTGGCTTAGCCATCTCCTGGAACTTTTTTCTCTTCAATTCGCCCCGGCACAATCTTGCCGTCGCGGAATTCAGGAGGCCGGTAGGCCTGCCCCGGGCCGCCATCGGAAACCGTTCCAAATAGCAACAATACCGAAACTGCCATCGCCACCCCGGCAAAAAACAACCAGATCAGCGGCGCGTCGTCGAGAACGCGTTGATTTTTGCCACTCTTCTTGTTGGTCAGATAAATATAGGAAACATAGAGCAGGGTCGGCAAAAGAAGCAGCAGGATATTTTCGATGACAACTCTGATCATGCGTGCAGCAGCCTCTGTTGCAGATTTCTGATAATGCCCGCCGTGGCACCCCAGATATAGCGCTCGCCATAGGGCATTGCATAGTAGTGCCGGCGATGCCCCTGCCAATCACGACTGTGTTTTTGCAGGTTATTCTCATCCAGCAGAAAAGCTAGTGGAACCTCGAATACATCATCGACCTCTTCCCTGTTCGCAGTCAGCGAAAACCCAGGCTTCACAAGGCCAACCAGAGGCGCCACTTGAAACCCGGTGCGCGTCGTATAGCTATCCAGAAACCCCAACGGCTCGACGTACTTGCCCACCAGTCCGATCTCCTCTTCGGCTTCGCGGAGTGCTGATGTCAGAGCGCTTTCGCCCGGGTCGATCTTGCCTCCGGGAAAAGCGATCTGCCCGGCATGGGAATTAAGGTGGGCAGTCCGCAGTGTCAGGATAACGTTGAGCTGGGATCGCTCCACGATCGCGATAAGGACGGCAGCCGCGCGCAGTGGGCCCGCCGAATGATCCTGCACGTCGTCCAATCCCAGGTGCCGATCCAGATCGTAGTCGCTGGGTCCCGCCTGCACGATATTACGCGGTTGTTCATGCAGTACGCCAGCCACCTTGTCGCGGAATCCTTCCAAACTCAGATCCGAACCGGTATTTGTCGATGTAGTCTGCAAAATCGAGACCCCGATGGAAAGTTGTGCGTCGCCGGCTGGGATTTCCTATGCAGCCGCTGCCGCCGGCTAGGATATCATAGCGTCGCTGGATCCCCGCAACCCCACGACAACCATTTCCGGTCCACCCGCGCAATTCAAACGAATCGCGCTTTATAGAAACGCGCAACTCCTCGGTTCCTTCGCCGCATTTTGCGCACATCGCCGGGGCTTTGTACTAGTTGCGAGCCAAAGTCATGGACACATAGCCATCGGTCGATGACCTTGCGCCCATGAATTTGGGCAATGGCGAAGAGATCCGGAGACAAAATGAACGTTTCGAATATCAAAACGCTTCGTATGCCGCCGAAACTTTCCGACCCCATCTGTTTTCTGAAGCGCGGTGCGGCTGCAACTCTTGTTGCGCTTCTGGCGCTAATGATATTTACGCCCGATGCCCACGCCCGCCGCGATGCAAACCAATTTATAGCAAGCCTATCGAGTAAGGATCGCCAAGCCTTCGAGAAGTATCTTGCCGCCAAGACCTTCCACGAAGCCGCCGTCGATGCATTCTGGGCCAAGGTCAACGCCAAGCGAAAATCGCGCCGCAAGAAAAAGCGCGCCGGCAAGGTGATCACCTCCAAGGATTACGTCAACGCCTATCCGCCCAAGTACGACGGCCCCCAGCTATCAAAGGCGCTCTCACGCGCATGGCGCAAATACCTCACCGCCGACCAACCCAAGACGGCCAAAAAACGCCGCGAACTCCCCGGTATTCCCGTGTATCTGCGGGCTGCCAAGAAGGTTTATGGTTTCGTTCCCACCAGAATTCGCGAGCGTGAATTCAAGCGCCGGTATGCCGCCGAAGCGCTTCGTCTCGGCCTCAACGCCGATCAGGTCGTCAGGGTCTATGCACTGGAAACAAGCGGCCTTGGAACCGCCGACATGCAGGCTGGCATCCACCCGATCAAGCGCACCGGCAAGCCGATTTCGTCCGCATTGGGCTATGCCCAGCTCTTGGCAGCCAATTCAGTCAACGAGCTGCAAAAGCACGGCAAAACTTTCCTGCGGCGGCTGCAGGAACTCGCCCGCCAACCCGGCCTTTCGTCCGCCCGCGCCAAAGAACTGAAAGACAAAATCGCTGCCCTAAAGCGAATGATCAAACGCGTTGGCCAGGTGCCCAGGAAGTGGTCCTATCACCGCAAGTTCGCACGCACACAGGCCGGCCGCGGCATCCATCCCATAAACATCGATGGCGACATCGGACCGTGGCTCCAGGTCATCAAGTTGAAGGGCATTCACGACACCGCACGGCGTGCAGGACGCCCCGGCATCGGCCCGACTGAACTTGAGCTGATGAACCTTGCAGGACCGGGAACAGGTTTGGAGATGATGACATCGGTTGGACTTGGCATGCCGACCGTCAACTTCTTTTCGCGGCGGGGCTATGAGCGCAACACGATCGTGCGCGATGGAACCTCCAAGGACCTACTCCGCAAACTGAAGAAGCGAATGGACTACAACGTCAAGAATTCCGGGGCCGTGGAGTTCTACGAAGTCTTCCGCGAGGCCGCCCAGCAGCGCCGCGCGCAGCGATAACCAGAAACCGGCGACAACTCTTCATCCTCCGCCTCAGCCGTCGATCCGGTTCGGCAAGACGTTAGGCGGAAGTATCGTTATTGAGCACAGTAAGTGCCCCCGCGAAGCGCCACCCAACACCACTTCTCCCACCGCCTTCATTCCTGCGAAGGCAGGAACCCATGCAAGTTTCAAGGAACCGCTTGTCAGCCCGCAATGACAACTGCCGTCTCCGGCATTTCTTTCACCCTTAAGGAACAAGTCAAACGCCAACTATTCCCGCAGCTTGCGTGGATGGCCATCGGAGCTTTCCCAGCCTCCGAGCCGGGGTGGCAATGACGTTGCGGGCGATGGGACGTTTGCTAAGACGGCCGGCCGTGGACTCTAACAAAGCGCGCTGGCAGTCCGACATCGCCTTAGGCGGAAGCGGTCTAAAGTCCACCCGCCCCATCTTAGCGTCAGCGTCGGCAGGCGAATGGCACGGTTGCGAACGGTGCCCGGATTAGACAGGTTTTCATCCGCGAGGCGACACGGCGTGGGCCGGAGATCAGGCGCGAGGAACCATTGACAGGATCGGCGGCAACATTCAGCACATCGAACGCCGCTTTGGCATCCTCCGACAGCTCACTTCGACGAGCTGCCTCGGCTTGGGCCAGCGGGTTTACGCTCCTTGAAGGGCGCACAGCCAGCACCGGTGACGGCGGCGTGATTTGCAGTTCAGCCACGCTCAAACCGTAGACGTGGGGCTTGCGGCTGGGGGTCGGTGCAGACTTAGGCCCGCGCGCAACCGGAACCTTTGGCGCGGCAGCCACAACGGTCTTCTTTTTGGGCTTTGCGTCACAACGAACGATATTCTTCGGCGCCAAGGTCCAGATGAAGTCCTGGCTCAGGAAACGGCTACCCATGTAACCTGTGACCTTGAGCCGGGTCCGGCTGATCCGCTTCAAGGCTACGTCATATTTCTTGCGGTCATCGGGATCGATAATCCACCCGAAATCCCACTCACCCCCGCCACGGGGGCGCACGTTGCCAATCAACATCTGACCGCAGCCATGCTGCTCGCGCCGGTTCTTGACCCACACGATACGCCCGCACAGCTTGCGCCCACCACAAGATTTGATCTCAACCCCGCCACGGCCCTTGTTGTCGATCCAAATGCCTTCTGGCGAAGATTGCGCAAAAGCCGGCTGCCAGCCGATCACGACTGCCACCAACAAGAAAAGACCGAATAAACCCGTATTCTTCATGGGTACCACGACTTGTCCCATAGCCTTGGGAACCGAGACCGAACGTCCCTGTCCCCTGCCCTCTGGAGTCAACTTGTTGCTTTCCTGCGACTTGCACGTCGGGAAAGGCGTTACGGTTGGCTCTGGTTATTCCGGGAGCCTTTCCTTCGGCGCCCCCTTTAATGTCGGCTCCCACGAACGCGCGAATGACCGACAAGGTTAATCCTCACTTAAAATCCTTAAGAAATCACTGTGGCGACCTTGCGTCGCCGATCCGACAAATCATTGACGTTGTTAATAGTCTGCTTATGTGGCCGAGCATAAGCCGTCGCCGGAAGCAGCATCCGGTCAGGTTTGCTAAGGCCATAACATCGCTGAACAAAAACGCAGGGGTATTGAACGAGGCGCATGCCCCGCCCCTCGCCAAAGCCAACTGACAATGCAAGCCGGCTACCCGGTGCGACCGAATGCCTGGATCAGGTTTTTCATTGGCCCGCTAGAGCACTTTCCGACCAAATCGGATCAATTCTGTTTCTCAAGCGGCGAGTCGATCCAGCAGGAGAGTGGCGCGGGTCGATCTGGGTGATCGGCCAAGCCGCTCGACGCACTGGGCGGCCGCCGCTTGGAAACCCGTATTGGCGGAGCCAATCTA
>JAHZKP010000017.1 GCA_022600345.1 Alphaproteobacteria bacterium
TCAATAGATCGTGCATCAGGCTATTTTCGTGCCGCATGGTGTTGATCCCCTTTCGTGTCCCGAGTTGCCGCCAAGCCCTCGAGTCATAGAAGAATCAATGCCATGCCCTTTGTCCATAATAATCGAACCGGACAGTAGTGAAGCGCGCCTCCGGCACGACTCGCCGCTTGAGAAGCAGAATTGAATCGATTTGGTCGGAAAGGGCTCTAGCTCCCAGCGCCCCCCGGAGGCCCGCCCGTACCGTCAGCTCGCAGCCTTGACGTATGAGCCCGGCGCGTCCTCGAGTGTGCCAAGCACTTTGCCCGGTTCACGCGCCTCGATCTGCCTGCCCGACTGTTGGGACAGCCATTCGCTCCAATAGGGCCACCACGACCCCGTCGTTTCCTTCGCCATGCCCATCCAGTCTTCCAGAGACTCAGCAGACGACTTCGATGCCGTCCAATACTGGTATTTGACCTTGGCTGGCGGGTTGATGACGCCGGCAATATGCCCGGAGCCCGCCACTACAAGCTCAACCGGCCCGCCAAACAATTGGGCGCCGATGAACACCGATTGCGCAGGTGCGATATGGTCTTCCTTGGCGGCCAGGTTGAACACCGGGATTTTAATGTCGCTGAGGCACAATTTCTCGCCGCTGACTTCCAATTCGCCTTTGGCCAGTTTGTTCTCGTTATAGAATTCGTTTAGATAGTAGTGATGGTTCGCCGCCGGCATCCGGGTGGAATCCTGATTCCAGTACAACAGATCGAACGGGAACGGCTTCTTGCCGAGCATGTAGTTGTTGACGATGTAGGGCCACACCAGATCCTTCGGACGCATCATGTTGAACACGTTGGCCATCCGCGAACCATCGAGATAGCCGCGCTTGGCCATCACTTCATCCAGGTCGGCAAGTTGCTCATCGTCGATGAACAACAACAGATCACCGGCCTTCGTGAAGTCGACCTGCGTCGTCAGGAACGTCACCGACTTGAACACGTTATCCTTTTCCTTGCCCTTCGACAGGTAGGCTAGCGTAGTCGCCAACAGGGTTCCGCCCACGCAGTACCCCAGCGCATTCAATTTTTTCTCGCCAGTCTCCTCACAAGCCGCTTTTGCTGCCGTGAGGATCCCCTTGTGCATGTAGTCCTCAAACTGCACGTCCTTCAGCGAACTGTCCGGGTTGACCCATGAGATCACGAATACCGTGAAGCCCTGCTCGACGACCCATTTGATAAAGCTCTTGGGCGGCGTCAAATCGAGAATGTAGAACTTGTTGATCCACGGCGGAACGATCAGCAGCGGCCGCTTGTGGACCTTCTCGGTCGTGGGCGTGTACTGGATGAGCTGCATGATTTCGTTCTGGAAAATCACCTTGCCCGGCGTCGTGGCGAGATTCCGGCCGACTTCGAAAGCATCGATGTCCGTCTGGCTGATCTTTAACAGGTCGCCTGACTTCTTCATGTCTTCAGTCAGGTTCTCGATGCCCTTGACCAGGTTTTCCGCATTCGTCGCGATTGTTTCGCGCACCACCTCCGGGTTGGTCAGCGGGAAGTTGGATGGCGAAAGTGCGCTTGTCAGTTGCCGGAAATGATATTCGGCCCGTTGGCGGTCGCGTTCCCCCAGCCCATCGGTTTTCTCCAGCATTTCTTCCGCCCACCGCGTGGTCGCCAGATAGGACTGCTTCCAAAAATCGAAGTAGGGGTTTTCGGACCATTCAGGGTCCTTGAACCGGTTGTCGCTTGGGTCGGGCGCAGCAACCGGCCGCGGGTCGTCACCGACCATCTTCATCAACGAGTTGTTCCAGATTTCTGCGTAGGTCCGCATCAACTCGGCCTGGCTTTCCGCCAGTTGGGCTGGGTTTTCCATCATCCACCGGGCCAGCAGGTCCTTGACGGTCTTGGAGGCTTCCTGCATTTCGCTTGCCGTGGAATACGGCGTCGTCTCATTATCGGCGCGATTGAAATAGTTCGTCATCACGCTGCCGGCACCTTCCATGAAGCGCAACATGTTCTGAGCGAACTGGTCAGGATTGGTGATCTGGTAGTGGGTGAGGTCGGGCGTTGAGAGATTTTTCTCGTCGGACATGTTTTCTGCCTGGGTTTGAACGTTTGCTCAGATTTAGTGTTGTTGGGCTGGCAATTTTACGCAGCCGTTCAGCATTGCGGGATTCTCGCAAATAACCTAGTGCTGTTTGAGTGACGGGAGCAACGCAACATTAGTGCGTAAAAGCGAGCGCTCCGTCCCGGCCACACTGTAGCATATTGGTACAAAACGACTTTGAAATTGAATTTGGAGCTCAGATTCGGGCCATGCTTCGAGCCTCATCATTGCTAGCGCTGTCGATCGCAGCGCTCCTCGTCACGGGCTGCGGCGTTGCTGGAACGGCAACCCAACTCCCCTCGCTTGACCGTACCGCGCCCGCAAACCTGCTCGACGCCAAGCAAAGTAAGGCCGCAATGCAGCAGATGGCGCGCGAAGCCGAGCAGCGCGAAAAACAGGCGTTGCGGGAAATTGAGAAGTCCCGCTGACGGATTCCCAGGCCTTCGCTGTCCGTTGCGGGGGGGCGCCTAGGGGGCTATGCCCGCCATTCCATCAGCGGATCGTGGTCGCATTTCCGCACAAAATCGTTCTTGCGCTTTTCAACCCTGGACGCAATTGCAGCCATAGGCGTATTTAGAGCATACGCTGTCCCGTCGATGGGATAGAAATCCACCATTTGCGGGCGACGGCTTGCCCGCCGCCTCGCGATGAAGAAAGGCCACGGTCGTGTCACCCTCCTCTGGGGCCGTACGATTGAGCCGCAATGAACGAAAGATCTGCCCGTGATCGAGGAATTCCATTCTATCAAGCGCCTGCCGCCATATGTGTTCGCCGAGGTCAACCGGTTGAAGGCGGATGCGCGGGCGGCTGGGGCCGATATTATCGATCTGGGCATGGGCAACCCCGACATGCCCACCCCGCAGCACATCATCGACAAACTGGTTGAAACGGTCGCCAAGCCGCGTACGCACCGCTATTCGGCGTCCAGAGGTATTACGGGTCTGCGCAGGGCGCAGTCGGCCTATTACGACCGCCGCTTCGGCGTCAAATTGGACCCTGAAACCCAGGTCATTGCCACCCTTGGTTCCAAGGAAGGCTTCGCCAACATGGCCCAGGCCATCACCGCGCCCGGCGATGTCATTCTGGTGCCCAACCCCACCTATCCGATCCACGAATTCGGCTTTATCATTTCAGGCGCTGCGATCCGCCACCTGCCGTGCGGCAACGGCGAGGACTTCCTGCGCGCCCTGGAGCGTGCCTGGAGCCATTCGGTGCCCAAGCCACGCGCGGTGGTTTTGAACTTTCCAGCCAATCCCACCGCCATGGTTGCCGACCTCGATTTCTATAAAGAAGTCGTCGCCATGGCCAAGAAGCTGGACCTGATCATACTGTCGGATGTCGCCTACGCCGAAGTCTACTTCGACGGCAACCCGCCGCCATCGCTATTGCAGGTTCCAGGCGCCATGGACGTCGCAGTCGAGTTCACCTCGTTATCCAAGACCTACAACATGCCCGGTTGGCGCATGGGCTTCGCGGTCGGCAACGAGCACCTGATCGGCGCCCTGGCCCGCGTCAAGTCCTACCTCGACTATGGCGCCTTCACGCCAATCCAGGTCGCCGCCGCCGCCGCCCTGAATGGACCGCAGGATTGCGTCGCCGAAATCCGTGAGGTCTATAAGACCCGCCGTGATTGCATGGTCGAGAGCTTCGCGCGCGCCGGCTGGGATGTGCCCCCGCCGCCTGCCACGATGTTCTGCTGGGCCCCGATCCCCAAGCCGTTCCAGCATCTGGGCTCTGTGGAATTTTCCAAGCTGTTGATCGAAAAGGCCGATGTCGCGGTTTCGCCCGGGCTTGGCTTCGGCGAATACGGCGAAGGATACGTGCGCATTGCACTGGTCGAGAATGAGCAGCGCATCCGGCAGGCCGGCCGCAATCTGAAGAAGTTCTTCGCAAGCGCCAAGGACACGCTGCACAACGTCGTCCCGATGAACCAGAACGCCACGCGATAAGGCGACGAGACACAAGCATCATGACAAAATCACTTAAACTCGGCATTGCCGGCCTGGGCACTGTTGGCTCAAGCCTCATCCAATTGCTGGCAGCCCACGGCGACCGCCTCACCGGGGTTCTTCCCCAGCCGTTGCGCGTCGATGCCGTTTGCGCCCGCACACGCGGCAAGGATCGCGGCGTCAACCTCGACGATATCCGCTGGTTCGACGATCCCGTCGCGCTTGCCCGGGATGCCGGCATCGATGTCTTTGTCGAACTGATCGGCGGTGAGGATGGCCCGGCGAAAGCCGCCGTCGAAGCAGCCCTGGCATCCGGCAAGCATGTCGTCACCGCCAACAAGGCGCTGCTTGCCAAGCACGGCGTAGCACTTGCCAGACTGGCCGAGGAAAACGCCGTTGCGCTGAACTTCGAAGCAGCCGTTGCCGGCGGTATTCCGGCCATCAAGACGATGCGCGAAGCCTTCCTGCCCAATAAGATCTCGCGCGCTTACGGAATTCTGAACGGCACCTGCAACTACATCCTGACGACGATGGAGGATGAGGGGCGCAGCTTCGCCGATGTCCTCAAAGAGGCCCAGGACAAGGGCTATGCCGAGGCCGACCCGACCTTCGATATCGGCGGCTTTGACGCCTGTCATAAGCTCGCTTTGATGACCAGCCTGGCGTTCGGAACCGAAGTTGCCGCCGATCAGATCCACGTTGAAGGCATCGAGACCATCACCAAGGCCGATATCGAGGCCGCCAGCGACCTGGGCTATCGCATCAAGCTGTTGGGCGTGGCAGCCGAAACGAAAAGCGGAATCGAAGCCCGCGTCCACCCCGCCATGGTCGCCAAGAACTCAGCCATCGCCGAAGTCTCCGGCGTCACCAATTGCGTCGCTCTTGAAGGCGATTTCACCGGCTCCATCCTGCTCGTCGGCCCTGGCGCCGGTGGTGGCCCAACGGCTGCTGCCGTTGCCAGCGATATCATCGATGTCGCTCGTGGCATCGTGCTGCCGCCGTTTATCACCCCGGTTGGCGACCTTGCACCCCACAAGCGCGCCCGCATCGATGAGCATTGTGGCGCCTACTACCTGCGCCTGACGTTGCGCGATGAACCAGGCGCTATGGCGGGAATCGCCAAGTGCATGGGCGATGAGGGCGTCTCGCTCGAAAGCGTCGTTCAGCGCCGTGAGATGAAAGCACTGCCAGGCAGCGGCAAGCCGACCCCGGCCGGCGAGGCGGCAACCGTCATCATCATCACTCACGAGACCACCGAAGATGCGATCGGCAAGGCGGTCCACGCCATCGAAGCAATCGAAAAAGTCGCCGAAAAACCCCAGGTTATCCGCATCGAGAAGCTCTAACAGGGCGTCAAACGGCAGCGACCGGCAGCCCGACCAATTCGTCATTCCTGTGCGAGCGCGGCACAGCCGCGTCGAAGCACGGGGATCCAGCGCGAGAAGCGTCGAAGACACAATGACTGTAGTGCCTGCGGCGCTTTTCTCCTGGATTCCCAACGCTCGCTCGCCTTTTTTGCATCCACGCGGCTCTCGAGGTCGAGAATGATGAGGTGTGCTTATCCCCACCCCTCAGATCGCCCTGCATCCTCGAATCGGAGTACACGCAACGTAAAGGGGGACTTAGAGCATGGGCGCTGCTGAAAAACTGACCGACACCGGACCAGCCGATTCCGAACCATTCCTCGGCGTCGCAAATTCCGTGCGCGGCTTTCAATGGCGCGAACGCATCAGCGGCCATGGCCACGCCTTGGCCTCCGCTATCGCCCAAAATCATGGCCTTCCCGAACTGTTGGGCCGTGTTCTGGCCGGTCGCGGCGTCACAAGCGACGATGTGCCGGTTTTCCTCGACCCCACGCTCAAGGAGCTGATGCCCGACCCCAGCGAGATGCGCGATACCGACAAGGCCGCAGCCCGCATCGCAGACGCCATCGAAAAAGGCGAAAAGGTCGCAATCTTCGGCGACTATGACGTCGATGGCGCCTGTTCTTCAGCCCTGATGGCGCGCTTCCTGAGCCGCCACGGCCTAAAACCGCGCATCTACATCCCAGACCGCTTGTCTGAGGGCTATGGCCCCAACCCGACCGCCATGGAAACCCTCATCAAGGACGAAGGCCACAGCCTCGTCATCACCGTTGACTGCGGCACCACCAGCTTCGATCCGCTCGCCCACGCCAAGAAACTTGGCGCTGAAGTGATCGTCATCGACCACCACCAGTCCGACGACACGCTCCCCGACGTCCACTCGGTCATCAACCCCAACCGCCAGGACGATATTTCCGGTCAGGGGCACTTGTGCGCTGCAGGCGTCGTGTTCCTGGTCTTGGTCGCGACCGCGCGCGAACTGAGGGGCCGCAAATACTACGCCGGCGACAACAAGGAGCCGCCCCTGATCGGCGAACTCGATTTGGTCGCGCTCGCCACCGTCTGCGATGTCGTTCCCCTGGAAGGCTTGAACCGCGCCTACGTCACCAAGGGCCTTCAGGTCATGCGCCAGCGTCACAACGCCGGATTGCGCGCGCTGTTCGATGCTGCCGGACTCGATTCCGCTCCCACCCCCTACCACCTGGGCTATATCCTCGGCCCCCGCATTAATGCCGGTGGACGTATTGGCGATTCCGGCCTGGGCGCGCGATTGCTCAGCCAGGCAAATCCGCGTGAAGCCCACAAGATTGCCGAGACGCTGGATCGCTTGAACCGTGAGCGCAAGTCCATCGAAACCCAGACGCTTGAACAGGCGATGGCCGAAGCCGAACACGCCGTCGACGAGGACCCCGACCTGCCGATCATCGTGCTGGGCGCGGAAGACTGGCACAAGGGCATCGTCGGCCTCGTCTCCAGCCGCCTCACCGACCGTTTCCAGCGGCCTTCCTGTGTCCTGTCGTGGACCAGGGACGCGGCATCGGGTGCCATCAGCGGAACCGGTTCGCTTCGCTCGGTTGCCGGAGTTGATATCGGCGGAGCCGTTCGCGGTGCGGTTGCTGAAGGTCTTTTGATCAAGGGCGGCGGGCACGCCATGGCGGCAGGATTGACCGTTGCCCAGGACAAACTCCCCGAACTTAAGGCCTACTTGGCCAAACGCCTCGCCGACACCGCCACCGCGGCACGCGAAGCCGCCAGCCTGGAAGTCGACGGCGCGCTGACGCCATCGGCAGCCAACGATGAGCTGGTAACCCTTCTTGATCGCGCCGGCCCCTACGGTCAGGGAAATCCGCAGCCGCGCTTTGTCTTTCCCTCGCACCGCGTCCGCTTTGCCAAGATCGTTGGCGAAGCCCATGTGCGCGCCGTGGTCGAGGCTGGCGACGGCTCTCGCCTCGATGCCATTGCCTTCCGGGCTGCCGGCCAGCCGTTGGGCGATCTCCTGATGGCGGCCAATGGCGGCATGCCGATTCATATTTGCGGCACCGTGCGCCGCGATACCTGGGGCGGCCGCAACAAGATCGAACTCACCATCGAAGATGCCGCCGATCCGCGCAAAATCGCCAGATAGGCGCAAACGCCCAGGGGGCACAGCCAGCGCGGCTGAATTAACCCGGCAAAACAGCATTTCGCCGCCCGAGACAAATTGCGCCCTCTAAGGGCTTGAATTACCGTTCGAACGTCAATATACACAGGTGCTCTGCGGTCCCTTCGTCTATCGGTTAGGACGCCAGATTTTCATTCTGGAAAGAGGGGTTCGATTCCCCTAGGGACTGCCACGCGCCCTTAAGCGCCGCATTCGGCACTGCCGAAACCTCCCCCCGCAAACAGCAATTATGAACTTCGGGATGTCGCCCCGTGACAGCACACGCCATCGAGCCCGGTCTGGTTCATCGATGCAACGCTGTTGGTCACGAAACGGGTCCACTTCACGAATGCTGTTGCATATGCCCCTGCATTTGCGATGATAGAGCCAAGATGTGAGCGCTTACAAAAAAGGCTCACAATGCAGCCGCAGGCAGGCGAAGCTGTACTGAATTTAGCCAAGAACGTTCTTCTTGAGCCCGGTCAACCGCGAAAAGGCCGTTAAAATCCACGCGGGCATCTGAAATGACTGTTGCCGTACAGGACGTTGTGAGCTGTTCAGCAAATCGGGGAAGGTGAGGGGGCTCGCCATACCGAAGCTAATTTTGCCCCCTATATACTAAAAGGGATCACAATTGAGGTTTGCCGTATTAACAGTGCAAACCGCACGAACATGGAGTTCGCTATGACCTTGCCGACTGAAGAGCCGCTCTTCGATGAGTTCGCGCAGTCATTCGAAAAGCACAGGCCTGTAGAGTTGACGCTGCGGGAGTACCTTGAGGGCTGCCGCGACGATCCGACATTCTATGCCAGCGCCGCCGAGCGCATGATGACCGCCATCGGCGAGCCGGAACTCATCGACACGTCCCGCGACTCCCGGCTCGGTCGCATTTTCATGAATCGGACAATCAAGGTTTATCCGGCCTTCAAGGACTTCTACGGCCTTGAAGAAACAATCGAACGCATCGTCGGTTTCTTCCGCTCTGCCGCCCAGGGACTGGAAGAGCGCAAGCAAATCCTCTACCTGCTCGGCCCCGTCGGTGGTGGTAAGTCTTCGCTCGCCGAACGGCTGAAGGAATTGATGGAACATTGCCCCATCTACGTTCTGAAAGCCGGCGATGAGGTCAGCCCGATCTTCGAAAGCCCGCTCAACTTGTTCGACCCATCTCAGATGGGCCCGTTGCTGCTTGAAAAGTACAACGTCCCGACGCGCCGGCTGACCGGCATCATGAGTCCTTGGGCAATGAAGCGCCTTGATGAATTCGGCGGCGATCTGTCGAAGTTTTCCGTCATCAAGGTCTACCCATCCCGCCTCCGCCAGATCGGCATCGCCAAGACGGAGCCCGGCGACGAAAACAATCAGGACATCGCCTCGCTGGTCGGCCGCGTTGATATCCGCAAGCTTGAATTCTTCGGCCAGAACGATCCCGACGCCTACTCCTATTCGGGCGGTCTTAACCGGACCACCCAGGGCGTCATGGAATTCGTCGAAATGTTCAAGGCGCCCATCAAGATGCTGCACCCGTTGCTGACCGCAACCCAGGACGGCAGCTATGTTGGAACCGAGAACGTCGGCTCGCTTCCCTATTCAGGCATCATCCTTGCCCACTCCAATGAAAGCGAATGGCAAAGCTTCCGCAACAATAAGAACAACGAAGCCTTCCTCGACCGCATCTACGTCGTGACCGTCCCTTATTCGTTGCGCGTCGATGAGGAAAAGAAGATCTACGAAAAGCTGCTCGCCTCCAGCGAATTGGCAAACTCGCCGTGTGCGCCCGGCACGCTTGAAATGCTGGCGCAATTCTCAGTCCTCTCGCGCCTGCGCGAACATGAAAACTCGATGCTGTTTTCCAAAATGCGTGTCTACAACGGCGAGAGCCTGAAAGAGACCGACCCGCACGCCCGCAGCATTCAGGAGTACCGCGACTCCGCTGGTGTCACCGAGGGCATGGACGGCGTTTCCACGCGCTTCGCCTACAAGATCCTCTCGGAAACCTTCAATCACGACACCGATGAAGTCGCCGCTGATCCCGTTCACATGATGTACGTGCTCGAACAGGCAATTCGGCGCGAGCAACTGCCCAGTGAATCCGAGGACCGCTACATCGAGTTCATCAAGGAGGAGCTGGGTCAGCGCTACGCCGAATTCATCGGCAACGAGATCCAGAAGGCCTACCTGGAATCCTACAACGAGTTCGGCCAGAACCTGTTCGATCGCTACGTGTCTTATGCCGACGCCTGGATCGAAGACCACGACTTCAAGGACGCCGACACCGGGCAACTCATGAACCGAGAAGTGCTCGATCAGGAACTCTCCAAGATCGAAAAGCCTGCCGGCATCGCCAATCCAAAGGACTTCCGCTACGAGGTGGTGAAGTTTTCGCTCAGGGCGCGCGCCAAGAATGGTGGCAAGAACCCAAGCTGGACCAGCTACGAAAAGATCCGCGAAGTCATCGAGCGGCGCATGTTCAGCCAGGTTGAGGACCTTTTGCCGGTGATCAGCTTCGGCGCCAAGAAGGATGGTGATACCGAAAAGAAGCACGCCCAGTTCGTCGACCGAATGGTTGAGCGCGGCTACACACCGCGCCAGGTGCGCCGTCTGGTCGAGTGGTACATGAGGGTCAAGAAATCGAGCTGAGGTTGGATCGAGCCGGCCCAGGGTTGATGCCTTGGGCCGGCCTTCGTGAATTCGAAAGGATGCCCTTAACCGATGCAGATCGTTGATCGCCGGCTCAATCCCAAATCGAAATCGCTAGGTAATCGCCAGCGCTTTCTCCGCCGCGCCAAGGCGGAAATCAAGGAGGCTGTCCGCGACGCGGTCAAGAACCGCAAGGTCTCCGACATCGGCTCGGGCGAAGACATCGCCATTTCAACCAAGAGCCTGCGCGAGCCGACGTTTTCGCTCGACTCAAAGAGCGGTTCGCGTGATTTCGTCCTGCCCGGCAACAACGACCTCGTCGTCGGCGACGCGATCCCCAAGCCTCCGCCTGCTGGTGGACGAGGATCGAAAGGCTCCAAGGACGGTGAGGGCGAGGATGAATTCGTATTCGCCCTTAGCCGTGACGAATTCCTCGACTTGTTCTTTGAGGATCTTCGGCTTCCCAATCTGATCAAGGCCAAGCTGAAGTCGCTTGAAACATCCCAGCTCGTGCGCGCCGGTTTTTCCACCGACGGCCCGCCTTCCAAACTCAATTACGTTCGCACCATGCGCAACTCGCTGGCCCGCCGCATTGCCCTGAGCCGGCCAAGCCTGGAAACATTGGAAAAGATCGAACGCGAAATCGCTCTGGCAGAAGCTGAAACGCCCCCCGACGAAGGCCGCATCGAAGAACTTCGCGCCCGGCTGGCACGCGCTGTCCAGTTGCGCAAGACTGTTGGCTATCTCGATCCCCTCGACCTGAAGTTCAACCGCCACGAACGCGTCCCCAAGCCGACGACCCAGGCCGTCATGTTTTGCCTGATGGACGTATCCGCCTCGATGACCGAGCGCCTGAAGGATCTAGCCAAGCGCTTTTTCATTCTGCTCAACATATTCCTGAAGCGCCATTACCGCGAGGTGCAGGTGGTCTTCATCCGCCACACCAACGTCGCCGCCGAGGTCGATGAAGAAACCTTCTTCACCGGGCGAGAGACAGGTGGCACCGTCATCTCAACGGCCCTTGTCGAAATGCAGCGCGTCATCGACGAGCGCTACCCATTGTCCGATTGGAACATCTACGCCGCCCAGGCCTCCGATGGTCACAACTTCGGCGACGACATGGAAGAATGCCTTGCCATCCTGGAAGGCAACCTCCTCGAGCAATGCCAGTACTTCGCCTATATCGAGGTTGGCTCCACTGACGACGGACCCTACCCCCCAAGCGAAGTCTGGGACGGCTATGAAGACCTGGTTGGCAACCACGAAAACTTCGCCATGCGCCGGGTCGCGGACGCCGGCGATATCTATCCCGTCTTCCGAAACTTGTTTTCCGAGGAAAAAACGAAGTCCGGATAACTATCGAAAAGAAAGTCGCTTATGGGCTCCAAACCGTCTCCCCCATCCACCTCCGCAAAGCCGCTATATGAGGGCGCAGACTGGACCTTCGACCTGGTCAATAAGGCCTACGACGCCGTCCAGGAAGTCGGTGTCGGGGAAATGGGTCTCGACATTTATCCCAATGTTATCGAGGTCATCACGTCTGAACAGATGCTTGACGCCTATGCCTCGATCGGCCTGCCGCGCATGTACCGGCATTGGTCGTTCGGTAAGCATTTCGTTCGCGATGAACTCCATTACCGCAAGGGCTCCCGCGCGCTCGCCTATGAACTGGTGATCAACTCCGATCCGTGCATCAATTACATCATGGAGGAAAACTCCATGACCATGCATACCCTGGTGCTGGCGCATGCCGCCATGGGCCACAATCACTTCTTCAAGAACAACTACCTGTTCCAGGAATGGACCCGCGCCGACGCCATCCTCGACTATCTCGACTTTGCCAAGTCTTATGTCTCCAAATGCGAAGAGGTTCACGGCGAACATGCCGTCGAACAGGTGCTCGATTCCGCCCATGCTTTGATGCAGCAGGGCATCAGCCGCTACCCCGGCGCCAACAAGACGATGTCCCTTGCCAAGGAACGCGAACGCGCTCTTGCCCGCCACCTTTATGAGGAGCGCTCCTTCAACGATCTTTGGCGCACCGTTCCAAAGCCGGCAGTCGACGAATTCACCGAAGAAGAAGAACCCCAGCAGGTCGCTGGTTCGCAAGTCCGGCTACCGGAAGAAAACCTGCTCTACTTTCTGGAGAAGACGGCCCCCAAACTGGCCGACTGGGAGCGCGAACTCCTGCGCATCGTCCGCAACCTGGCGACCTACTTCTATCCCCAACGCCAGACCAAGGTGATGAACGAAGGCTGCGCAACCTGGACCCACTTCCACATCATGAACCGGCTCTACGACAAGGGCCTGTTGACCGAAGGCGCGATGCTGGAGTTCCTGCACAGCCATTCATCGGTGACAATGCAGCCCGCCTGGACCGACCGGCGCTATTCGGGCATCAACCCCTACGCGCTGGGCTTTGCCATGATGCGCGACATCGAACGTATGGCCACCGAGCCGACTTCTGAAGACAAGGATTGGTTTCCCGAATTGGCCGGCTGCGGAGATCCTATCGGGGCGCTGAAGCGCGTCTGGGCGGAGTTTCGCGACGACAGCTTCATCCTGCAATATCTCTCGCCCAAGGTTATCCGCGACTTCCGCCTGTTCGGCATCCACGACAAGGCCAAGCGGCCGCACGTTTTCGTATCGTCGATCCATAACGAGCAGGGCTATCGCTCGGTCCGCAAGGCGCTGTCGCGCCAATACGAGGTGTCGGCAAACGATCCCGACGTCCAGATTATCGATGCCGATTTGCAGGGCGCGCGCCGGTTGGTGGTCTCTCACACGGTCCGCAACGGCGTCTTGCTGGAACGCGCCAATTGCGAACGCACGCTCTATCATCTGGCGCGTCTGTGGGGGTACCGGGTTAAGCTGATCGAGGTCGATGCCGACAGCGGCAAGGTGCTCAAGGAACACGAAAACCTGCGCATGCCCTGACGAATTCTGCAAACCTGCAGGTTCAAGTGCGCACGCCGCGCGACTTGCGCTTTCCGGGCCCGCCAGCGCCGCGGCTCATCACGGAAACCGGAACGCTGGCATCGCTGCCCGAACATGACCCCTTCGAACTGTCGCGGATCGGCCCGTCCCTGCCGCCCGCGGTTCTGCCAGTGTCCTTTCCCTGGCCGGATGGCTCCTTCAACCGCTCGGACAGAAAGTCGATCAAAACGCGCAGGCGCGGCAGCATGTGCGGGGACTTTGGAAATGTCGCCCAGATCGCGCTTCGGCCCGAAGTGTCGAAGTCTGTCAGCACGGGCACCAGCAGGCCTGCCTTGACGTCGTCTTGGATCTGGGCTGCCGAGATTCGGACGAGGCCGTGACCGCCAAGCGCCAGTCGGTGCAAGACACCGCTATCGTTGCAACGCATCCGCCCGCTAACCCTCACTGAACGCTCCGCTGACTTCTTCTTCAGCGGCCAGTGCCCGGTCTCGGCGTGAATCAAGCAGGAATGCTGGCCAAGATCCTGTGGCGTCTGGGGCGTGCCGCGAAGCTTCAGGTAGTCGGGCGACGCAGCAATCACCAACGGGTCATCGGCCAGCCGTTTTGCAATCAGCGAACTGTCGGAAAGGACACCGGTGCGAATGGAGATGTCGAAGCCATCTTCGGGAAGCCCGCCTGAACAGTCGGTCGTCTCGGCATGAATATCGATTTCTGGGTAACGGGCCAGGAATTCGCTGAGCACGACAGCCAGATCGTGTCCCCCCAACCGCGCAGGCGAACATAGTTTCACTGTCCCGCACGGCTTGTTGATACTGCCGTCGACGGTTGCCTTCGCCGTATCGAATTCGGCCAGCATTTTTAACGCATGATCGAGAAACAGGCTGCCTTCTTCGGTAATTCGTATCGAACGCGTTGAGCGAATAAACAGCCGGACGCCCAGTTCGTCTTCCAGTGATTGCAGCCGTTTGGAAATGGTGCCCGGTGTAAGCCGGAATTCGCTGCCGACCGCCGAAAGATTCCGAACCGCTGCCACACGGGTAAAGATACGCAGGTCTTGAATATCCATTTACGCGTCCTAGCAGGCTGTTGAAAAACTCATGTGGCTCGCGACACCTGTCACTTTTTCGCATTCGGCCAGAAGCGGCGCGCAGCGCGATGTGGGTCTATCGGGCCAGTGCCGCGACGCCGCCGAGTCGAAAAAGTGCGGTGTCCCAAAGGGATGCGGCGAAATTGACTGCCGGACTGCGTTGCGCCGGTTTGCCGTGGGATCCACCACGCCTGCACCGGACGCGTCTTGCCGGCAGCCAATTTCGTCTCGCATCGCGTCCTCACTGAGTTCTTCAACAGCCTGCTAAAGGACAACTGCCATGACAAGGCGCGACTATGGCGGCGGAACAAAACCCGGTGCCGCTGGCGGCGTGACAGTGTCAGAGATTCCCCAGATCGCCGGGTACCCAGGTTGGGAAGCAAGTGTTCCAAACCAAGGCTCCGCGACCGTCGCCCCCCGACGACCAGCAGACCTTAGCGCGCAGTTAAGGTACGTCAATTATCACAATTGTTGCTTTTGTATTTTCACCGCGCCTGTTGCCGAAACAACGACCCCCCAAGCCGCTTCTAATAGAAGCGCAGCAACCGCTCAATGTAGTCGAGTTCATCCTGCGGACGCTTGGCTTCACCAAGGCGGCGTCGCAACTCGTTGAGCAATTCGCGGGCTCGTTGCGTATCGATTTCATCGGGAACCTTCACCGAAGTCCCCTGGTCGGGCCCGCGTGACTTTTGCGGTCTGCCCAGCGGATCGCGCGGTGTGTCACCGTTTTGCCCGTAGCGCTGTGGCATGTTCTTCATCATCTGTTGGGCCATTTTCTGGGCACCCTTGCGCAACTTGTCGAGCGCCTGCGATTGCTCCTGCATCGCCCCTTCCAGATCGCCTTCTTCAAGCGCCCGTTCGGCATTGCGCATGGCCTGCTGTGCGCCCTCTATTTCTTCCGGGCTGCCCATTCCCGAGCCCTGCATATCGCGCTGCAATTGACCAAGCCTGTTACGCAGGCCCCGTTGCCGGTCGCCAAGCGCGCCCTGGCCCAACTGCCCCTGCCCCTGCTGCCCTTGTCCGCGCTGCCCCTGTTGCCCTTGCTGACCCTGGCCGCGCTCGCCGGTCTGCGGACCACGTCGCCGTGAGCCCTGCTGGCCTTGTCCCTGTTGTCCGCGCTGTCCCTGTTGCCCTTGCTGACCTTGTTGCCCCTGCTGGCGCTCCTGGGAAAAAGTATCGTCCATCAGCCGCTGCTGTTGCCCGACGATATCGCCAAGCTCGCTCATCATTTCCATCGCCTGCTGATTTTGCTGCGATTGGGCATTTTGCGAGTCAGCCGATTGCATCCTGTCGAGCAGGTCGCGCAGTTCGCTAAGCATCTGCTGGGCGGATTCCCTCGCCCCGCTTTTGGCCATTTCCTCGATCTGTTTCATCATCTGTTCGAGGTCTTGCTGGCTGAGCTGCTGTTGCTGCTGATTCTGCCCGTTGGGCATTGTCGGGTTGTTTTGGGCTTCGCGTGCCATCTGCTGAAGATACTCGTTGAGAGCCGTCTTCAGTTCGTTCATCGCATCAGTGATCTCCTGGTCGCTGGCGCCATCTTCCAGCAACTTGGCCAGCCTTTCCTGGGCATCGCGCAACCGTCGCTCTGCATCGCTAAGATCGCCGTCTTCGATGCGCAGCGCCACGTTCCAGAGTTGGTCGATAACACTGTCGAGGCCGGGCCGTGTTTTTTCGCGCTGCAGCCGGTACATGGCCGTTCGCAAACCCAGATAGACCTGCACGTCATCAATGAAACCTTCAGGTTCCAGCGTCAGCGCTTCGAGCGCCCGCACCACGCGAGGGCTGTAACGCGAGTCTTCAACCAGTTTGCGACGCTGCTCGATCACCGCGCGCGCCAGCGGCTTCCGGAAGATCCGCTGCGGCAGCTTCATCTCGATCGACTTGGAACGGCCGGTCTGCCCCGCTGCATCGGTCGCTTCCAGGTTCATCAGCACCTTCAGCCCGGCCCAAGGGTGTGAGCCCAGCTCCAGATGGGTCACCGACTCGCCCGATTTTGCGTTCGACTTGGGCAATCGCAAACTCAGTTCCGGTGGCCGTGAAAGCGGCAACCGCGGCCCTGTCAACGCATCTTCGCGCGCCCATGCAGTCTCCGGATCGTCGTCTTCATTTGCAGCTCTGGCGACTTTGACGCGGGCAGCCACAACGCCGTAGTCATCGCCCACGACATATTCGAGTTTCATCGAGCCCCTGCCGGACGCGCGCGGCGTCTTCAGCAACTCGATTGTCGGCACCTCGTCTGGCGTAACCGAAAAGGTCCACGAATCGACTTCTTTTTCGCCGTGCATCAGCCTGACGCGCGAGGACGCGGTCAAGGCGGTGCGCACTTCGGCGACATCCTTGACGATCCCGCCCGGCGTTTTCGCGGCATCGGATTCAATTGTCTGCGTGTCTTCGCCAGCCCCAAGGATTTCAAGGCGAACGTCGGATGCCGCCTCCCCGCTCGCGCGCACGATGAACTCGCTTTTATGGGGCACCTCCACCAGATCACGGGCGTTGATACCCTGTTTGCCGGCTCCCCCCGGCACTGCCCCGCCGTCCGCCAGCATGACGGGCGCTTTCGCGGTGTAGGCTGGCGGCGTCACCCAGGCATCGATCCGCAACCGTGAAGCAGCGTCCGCCGGCGTTGCAAACCGGAACGCCCCTGCCAGCCGGTCCGACCAATGATCTCCCGCCAATGCTGTCAGCGCCACCGCACCGATCAGCAGAAATGCACGCAACGCCCAGGGGTCGTGCCTTGGCGTGTCAGGGCGTGGACCTGCAACTTTCAGGCGCTCCAACAGGTCGGCCAGCCGTTGCCGGTGTGCCCGCCAGATTTCACGGGTTGCCGGGTCGGCGCCTCCCGATGACAGCGTGTCGTCATATGAGGATGCCGGACGGTGCGCGATGCCCGACAATCGCTCCAACCGTTTCAGGCCTTCTTCGCGAGATGCAAACGGTGTTCGCGCAGCCCAGAACAATGCCGCTACCAGTGCCAATCCGAATCCAGCCAGAATGGCCTTGTGCATGAGCGGGCTGATCAGCTCCCACAAGCCGGCCATGGAGGCGATAATGAATGCACCGATCACCGCGAGCACCAACCAGATGCGCGGCCACATGCGTTCGAAAAACAATATCCAGATACTGCGCTCGATCTTGCGTTCGAGAGCCATGTCGGCGTGCGCGCGCGACGTTCTGGCGGCGCGCTTTTGGGCGAGTGAGCGGCTATCAGGTGTCATGTCGGAGACTTTAGCACGCAACTTGATGCTGGAACCTCAATTTTACGAAGGCTTTCGTTCACGTTTTGTTTCAGGCAATTGCCGCCCTCGCAAATTTGGAATCTGTCTGAGTGAGATGGTGGGGCGGAACTCCGCCCGCCCGCTATCATTCAGGTGCGGTATCCGGCTGGCCCGGCAATTGTGAGGGAGGCGCCGGCCGGGCGGCTTTGGCTATTCCGGAGCTAAGCTTGGCCGCGCGGCTGAGATCCTGCAGCACTTGCGCTCGTAGTCGCTTGGCTGCGCCCTTGCAATGGTCTCCGGTCAGCGTTCGCAATAGCATCGCCACATCGCCATTGAATGAAGGTTGGAACAGGAAGGTGGCTGCGGCCCGCCTTGCAATACCGTTGGCGACGGCGGCATCCGGCGTTAAATCCGAACAGGCCATGGCGGATAGAAACTTCGTGATCTGGGCTTTCTCGCGGTTCCCCCAGGGGCCTGATGCAAGAGCTGACTGCCAGGCCTGATACTCACGCGTTTCAGGCCATTTCGCTGCTCCTTGTTCGTTCATCAGAATGGGCGCGACACGCGTCTCGATCTTTTTCGCCAGATCGCGGTTCTCAAGCTTCTCGATTGTCGCTTTGATGGCCCCCCTGACGGTGTCTCCAGGATCCGCGAGCAGGCGGAATCTCAAATCGGCAGCGTTGCTGGCGCTGATCGATGGCGGATTGCTGAGCCAGATCGGTCCCTGCCTGAGATCGGCGCCTTCAACGTTTGCAGCCCGCAAATCCGTTGCGATCAGCCAGGCCCCCTGAAAGTCAGCCCCCAAGGCGCGCGCCTGGGACAGGTTTGCGCCGAAAAGTTTCGCGCCTGTGAAGCGCGCAGCCTCCAGATTGGCCCCGGTAAGGTTTGCTCCCGTTAGATTGGCGTGTTGGAAGTCAGCACCTTGCAGTTGGGCTGCCAACAAAACCGCTCCGGCCAATTCAGCCTTCGAGAAATCCGCGCCATATCCGACGCTGGCGTGCAGGTTTGCCCCCTGCATCCGCGCCCGCCGGAAGCTCGCCCGCGACAACCGGGCCGGCGTGAAATCGGCATCTTCCTGGCCCTCGCGCCAGAACTTGGCATCGCGCAAATCCGCTCCCACCAGCAGCGCGCTTTCAAGCCTGGTGCCTGAAAGGCTTGCCGACTTCAACGTCGCCCCCGTCAGGTCCGCGCCGTGAAGATCGCTACGATCGAGCGTCGCATAGCGCAGGTCGCGCCCGCGAAGGTTCAAGCTGACCTCGCCGTTGAGGCCTTTGTCTTCGGCAACCAGATCAGCATCTGTCACGATAAGATTGCGGCTGAACCAACTGCGGTTGCGCCCCGAGACCCGGTCAACCTCACCTTCGAACAGAAACGCTGTTGGCGCGAATGCGGTACGGCTCTCTCCAGGGATTGCCCGGCTCCAGCCCGGCAGGCTTGCTGCGAAGCGGTCGAGGTCACCATCAGGAATCGTGGCGATGAGAAACGAAAACAGAACCGCCGATAAGGTGATCAAACCGGAGATCAGCACACGCGCTGGATATTGCGAGATCGAATAGAACGCCGCGCTCCAGAAACGGCGTAAGGGTGCGGAGAAGTAAACGCCGATCAACGAGATTATGGCCAAGTCCAGCAGCAGATAGCCGCGATGCGCCCACGTTGAAGCAACATCGTGATAGGGCAGAAACGCGGTTTGGAAATACAAAACCAGCACGATTGGAATGACCGCGAGCGACAGCCACGTCGTGTAGTCGAGCAGCACGGCAATCAGGCACCCGCGCGATGGACCGGCAACCGCCTGGGTGATGAAATAAGGATGTAGTTCGAAGCGGCCAGGATGGTGCTCGTTGCCTGACGTCGTCTCGGATTCTTCGAAGTAGCGGTTCAGCACTTCGATCTTCTGAGCCAGCGCGACGTGCTGCACGAGCACGCCGAAATGGAAGAAGACGTAGACGAGAGGCGCGAACAAGAAGAACTGATCGAGCGAGATATCGACCTGCAAAATCGGAAGCGCAACCGGCGAGTTCAAAAGCAGGTCTGTGTGATTAACGCCGGCAATCGCGATGAACAGGTAGGCGGTAAAAGCCAGGAACCCCAGCCACGAAGTTCGCGTCGCCCCCGAGGCTGCGTTGACAGCCTCAATCAATAGCCTGGGCACTTCGGAACTATTCACGGGGGACGATACCTAACTCATCGGATGGCGGCCCGGCGAATTACGCGCGCCAAGCCAAACAGACGCCATATGAGCACGGAATGGCGCACGCTGTTCAGCATGGCGGCCGCCCGTCCGAGCGATTCCGCCCAACCCGACGCAACCCCGCCACAGTGGGGCAGTTTGTTTGCCGACTACTCCCGCAGCAGTTCATTGATGCATCTCTGAACCGAATTCGATGGCGGCTAGTGCTCGGCCAGAGGATCGTTTCCGTACTTGTTCGGCCCTTCTGTTCCCTTCAGAAACCAGAGGTGAACGATGAGATAAATCGAGTAGATCAGAACAAACGGAGACAACGCCATGGCACCCCAGAATGCATAGAGCCGGAACCTATCCGCACCCGCTATCTCGTTCGCTAGATCGGTGGCTGAAAAGTCAAGACCTGCCGCAAAGAATACAAAAGCTGCTACCGCGCATAACACCGCCGCATAATTAACGCCGATCCACCAACCGGACTTGTTGCGATCATGGAGTCTCTTGGTGTTGATAGCAAATGTCGACCACAGAAAGAGAGACGATATGAAGAGGCCTGCCCACTTGCGCGGATGATCCCATGCGATGAGTGAGTTCGGATCATCAGGTGAGATAGATCTACCAAGCACAAGCGTCGCTAGTTGCTGCAACAGCAGGAATGCTGCAAGCAGCGCCAAGAACGCCAGCCAATAGGTCTTGCGAGGGATTCGCCCCTCCAAACCAAACAACAAATCCCGCATTGTGGCTGGCTCCCGCGCTACTTCGTCCACCTACTCCCGCAACAATTCGTTGATGCCGGTTTTGGAGCGGGTTTGCGCATCAACGGTCTTGACGATGACGGCGCAGTAGAGGCCGGGCCCTGGCGAGCCATCGGGAAGCGGCTTGCCGGGCATGGTGCCCGAGACGACAACCGAGAACGGTGGCACGCGGCCCATGTGGATTTCACCCGTCGCGCGATCGACAATCTTGGTCGACGCCCCGATATAGACGCCCATCGACAAAACCGCGCCTTCACCAACGACGACGCCTTCGGCAACTTCGGCACGCGCGCCAATGAAGCAGTTGTCTTCAATGATCACAGGGCCAGCCTGGAGCGGTTCGAGAACGCCACCGATACCGGCGCCGCCCGAGATGTGGACGTTCTTCCCGATCTGCGCGCATGAACCCACAGTTGCCCAAGTGTCGACCATGGTTCCGCTATCGACATAAGCGCCCAGGTTGACGAACGATGGCATCAGCACGACACCGGACGCAATGTAAGCAGAATGGCGGACGATAGCGCCTGGGACCGCACGGAAGCCGGCTTTCTTAAAATCGTCGGCAAGCCAGTCGCCATATTTCAGCGGAACCTTGTCCCAGCCGTGCACCCGGCTGGCAAACGTGCCGCTTTTCTGGAACGGAATGACCTCGTTGTCGTTGAGGCGGAACGACAGCAACACAGCCTTCTTGGCCCACTGGTTGACGGTCCACTCGCCGCCTTCGGATTTTTCGGCAACACGAAGCTGACCCGAATCCATCATGTCGAGCGCAGTTTCTACCGCATCGCGAACCGGACCCTTGGTGCCTGTGTTAACAGTGTCACGAGCCTCAAAAGCGTCTTCGATGGTCTTGATCAGGTCGGCATTGCTCATCGGGCGGTCCGTTTCTTTTCAGTGTTGATTGAAGTGTTGTGCCGCTTTTCGCCTTTGTGCCCGGTCAAGTCAATGCAAACCAAATCGGCAATCCGCCTTCGCCTGCCCGGCAAACGGCAGTATTAATTCCGCCCCGTTCGGTTGATAGTCAGCCCGAGCATAAATCGTGGAGACTAAAATATGGCCGAGCAACGTTCACAGACCCCTTCGCTTTTTTCCGGCATCATTGCCTTCGCCGTCGCCCTTCTAAGTTCGGTGGTGCTGGTGGTCATCGAACTGATGGCGGCGCTGTTCACCTACTTCTATCTGGCGATCTTCCAGCGCGAGTGGTTTGGCCATCTGATCGGATACGCGCGCGGCGTACTCAACTTCTGCATCGGCCAGATCGAGATGTGGTTTCCCTCGTTCACCAACGCGGCAAACGCCACGCTGATCGGCGAACTGGCGCCCAAGTCGATGCTGTTGCTGCTGATCGGTCTCGTCGTCGGCGCGCTGATCCGTCTTGTGTTGTGGATGCTGAAGCGGGCCATCGCTGGAACCTCGCACTGACGCGCGTCGTTCAGCGCAAAGCCGCCTCGATAAGCTTCTTGGCAGCCGGGCTATCCCACTCCGCCGGTCCCACGAGCCGCCCCACTTCGCGGCCTTCAGCGTCGATTAGCAGCGTTGTGGGCATGCCGATCACCCTGAGCGGCTTGGTCGCCTTCGCTGTCGCATCGACGTAGGTCGCCAGCGATTTCACCTTGATCTTGTCCAGGAACCGCTTTGACGCCTCAATACCGCCGCGGTCGACGCTCAGCGCCACCACCTCGAATTTATCGCTGCCCATTTGGGCCTGAAGCCGGTCCAGCCCCGGCATCTCCTCCCGGCACGGACCGCACCAGGTCGCCCACAGGTTGAGAAGAATCGTCTTGCCCTTGAAATCCGCCAGCGTCTTGGGTTTCCCCTCCGCATCCGTGAACGATACGTCAGGCACGGCGACCGGCTCTTTCTTCTTGACGAACGCGATCAGCCCGTTTTTGGCGGCATCGGAAGCAGGACCCACCGTGCGATCTACCGTTTCCGCGCCAATTCGCGTGACGGCGTTGTCAGGAGGGCTACTGGTCAAGTATACCGCCGCCAGCACGATGAGTGCAGCGCTCGTCCCCATCCATGCGTACATCGACGGTGAAAATCGCCGAGGCTGCTCATCGCTCATAGACGTAATCCTATTCTTCAACCCGGGTTCTTGATCCCAAAAGCTCTGCTTAGCGGCCACACCCTAGCGCCGCCCAGCCCACGAGCCAGCCACAACGGAGCACAAAGTCGTGACCGAAAAGACTTCCAACACGATGTGGGGCGGCCGCTTCGAAATGTCACCCTCTGAAATCATGGAAGAAATAAACGCATCAATCGACTTCGACAAACGTATGGCCCGCGAGGATATCGCGGGATCGAAAGCCCATGCATCCATGCTGGCGGCTGCGGGGATCATCACCAAGGACGACAAACAGGCGATTGACAAGGGCCTCGATCAGGTTCTGGGCGAGATCGAAGCGGGTGAATTCGAGTATTCCCGGGCGCTTGAAGATGTCCACATGAATGTCGAAGCTCGCCTGAAAGAGCTGATCGGAGAGCCCGCAGGACGCCTCCATACCGGCCGGTCGCGCAATGACCAGGTTGCAACCGATTTCCGGCTCTATGTGCGCGGCCAGATCGAGAAGTTCGATGCCGCACTGGCGAGCCTCCAGCGCTCGCTTGCCCAAAAGGCCAAGGAAAACGCCGCCACAGTGATGCCTGGGTTCACGCACCTGCAACCCGCCCAGCCGGTCACTTTCGGGCATCACCTGCTAGCCTACGTCGAGATGTTTGGTCGTGACCGCGGCCGCTTCCAGGACGCCCGCAAACGGCTGAACGAGTGCCCGTTAGGAGCGGCGGCCTTGGCGGGAACCTCATTTCCCATCGATCGTGAGAAAACGGCCGCCGCGCTGGGCTTCGACCGCCCAACCCGCAATTCGCTCGATTCCGTCTCAGACCGCGACTTCGTGTTGGAAACGCTGGCAGCTGCAACAATCTGCGCGGTGCACTTGTCGCGGTTTTCCGAGGAGATCGTCCTCTGGGTCACCCCGCAATTCGGCTTCCTCAAGCTTTCCGACCGCTTCACCACCGGCTCGTCGATCATGCCGCAAAAGCGCAATCCCGATGCCGCTGAACTATGCCGCGCCAAGGTCGGGCGCATTGCCGGAGCCCTGCAAAGCCTGGTGCTCGTCATGAAAGGGCTGCCGCTGGCCTACTCCAAGGACATGCAGGAGGACAAGGAGGTCGCCTTCGATGCCCTCGATAGCCTGCGGGTGGCGGTATCGGCGATGGCGGGAATGGTTGAGGACATGCAGCCGGTGCCAGAAAACATGCGTCTGGCCGCTGGTTACGGCTATTCGACAGCAACCGATCTGGCCGATTGGCTGGTCCGCGAGCTGAAGATGCCGTTCCGCGATGCCCACCACGTTACCGGCTCAATCGTGGCGCTTGCAGAAAAGAACGCCTGCGACCTGGGCGATCTGCCGCTGGACGCCATGCAATCGGTCGAAGCGCGCATCACGCAAGCCGTTTTCGGCGTCCTGAGCGTCGAAAATTCGGTCGCCAGCCGCACCAGCTATGGTGGAACAGCGCCACACAACGTGGAAAAAATGGCTGGCGACTGGCTCACCAGGTTGGAAAGTGAGCCTCAGGCGGGCTAAGTCTGAAGCCTCAAAACTTTGTCAGCGCTCCCTCGAACGTCTCGGAGCAGCGGCTGACGATTTCGCCATGCCGGCAATTCGCTAAGCGTTTCGCCGGTCCATGGCCACAATTCAAGGTTAGGCGCTAAGCGCATGTCGAGCGTTTTAAAAATTTCACTCCTCACGATCGCCCTGGCGCTGCCGTTGGCTGGCTGCGGCGTCAAGGGATCGCTTGACGCGCCTCCGGAAGCGAAAGCCGCCGGCACTGCGGTCTCGCCGGCTGCCAAGGGCACACCTGAAGGTTCGGCAGCCAAGAAGAAGAAGCACCGCCCGTTTATCCTCGATGGCATGCTTTGATTGCTTCGGTCGCCTCCCCCGCCAATCAACTCTGCGGCTTCAGCCCGCTCATCTGATCGGGCGTGTGGGCATCACGCCGTTCACTGTCACCCAGTTGTTTACTCTCTCCCAGGCGGTCAGTACCTTCGCGATTCCATCAGGGGCAATCCTGTTGTAGTGTTCCGCGCATCGAATGAGCAGGCCAAAGATTGCAGCCCGCTTGCCGCCCTTCCACTCCCATAGAACCTGCCCGCTCAATGCACCATTTTTCCTATAAAGCCGACGTGCTCCACGCCGAGAACGTCGATATCGCGCAGATGGCAGCCCAGGTTGGCACGCCCTTCTACTGCTATTCGACCGCCACACTTGAGCGGCACTATCAGGTTCTCAGCGAGGCCTTTAAGGGGTGTGACGCGCTGATCTGCTTTGCGGTAAAGGCCAATTCGAACCAGGCTGTCCTGCGAACCCTCGCCCACCAGGGCGCCGGCATGGATGTGGTTTCCGAAGGCGAATTGCGCCGCGCCCGTGCCGCCGGTGTATCGGCCGACAAGATTATTTTTGCCGGCGTTGGTAAAACCCGCGATGAGATGGCCTACGCGCTGATGGAGGGCATCCTGGGCTTCAACGTTGAAAGCGAGCCCGAACTCCATGCTCTCAGTGCCGTCGCCAGCGAAATGGGCAAGCAAGCCCCCATCGCCATCCGCGTAAATCCCGATGTCGACGCCAAGACCCACGCCAAGATCTCAACCGGCAAATCGGAAAACAAATTCGGCGTTCCATTCGATGATGCCAAGGCGCTGTATGATGTCGCCAGCGGGCTACCCGGCCTCGACGTCGCCGGCATCCATATGCATATCGGCAGTCAGATCACCGATCTTGCGCCGATGCGGGCCGCGTTTTCGCTGATGCGGGAATTGGCTGAAACGTTGATCGCGTCCGGCATCAAGCTGCGCCACCTCGATCTGGGCGGTGGCCTTGGCATTCCTTACGATGCAACCGAACCGCCCCCGCCCGACCCACGCGACTATGCCAAAGTGATCCGGCAAGAATTAGGTGGGCTCGGCCTCAAATTTGTGCTCGAACCCGGCCGCATGATCGCTGGCAATTCAGGCATCCTCGTCACCAGGGTCATTCACGTTAAGGAGGGGGCCGACAAGACCTTCCTGATTGTCGATGCGGCCATGAACGATCTGCTGCGTCCGACGCTCTATGAAGCCCATCACGATGTCTTGCCGGTCGACGAAGAACTGAAATCCATGCCGCCGATAGTGCAGGACATCGTCGGGCCGGTTTGCGAAACCGGCGACTACCTGGCGCTCGACCGCTCCTTGCCTCCGTTCAAGGAAGGCGACTTGTTGGCTGTTATGGCTGCTGGCGCTTATGGGGCGGTGATGTCATCGACCTATAACAGCCGCTTGCTCGTGCCCGAGGTTCTGGTCAACGGTGAGGATTACGCCATCGTGCGCCCGCGCCCGACGTATGAACAGATGATCCATCAGGACAAGATCCCCGAGTGGTTGTTTTAGAACCTCCACCGGTCGTCTGCGATCAAGCTCCACGGTCCACCAAGTCAGCCACCGCTCATCGCCGTCATGATGATGACGCGGGCACCCGATGGCAGCGGTGTGTCGAGCCGCGCCTTCTCACCGGCAACGAAAATGTTGAGGTGCTTGCGGATCGCCGGCCTTGAATCGATCAGCCGGTCGCGCATCCCCGGCCACATTTCATTGAGCGCATCTATGACGTCGCGGACGGTCCCTGCCTCGACCTCAACTTCGTTGGGAGAGCCTGGAAACAGCCGCACAAGTCCGGTCGGTAGCGACACGACAACCTTGCCCGCCCCGGCCTCAAGGTCCAAGCCGCTGTTGTGCGCGACGCCCGTCATGTCACTCCACCACCAGCGTTTCGATGGACGTCACGGTTGGTAGATTCGTGGCCGCTTCGATCCAGGTTTCGCCCTCATCGGCACTGACGTAGACGGTTCCCGAACTGGTGCCGAAATAAACCCCGGCAGACTCCAGGTTGTCAGTCGCCATGGCCTGGCGCAGCACACCCAGGAACGCGTTGTCCTGCGGCAGCCCCTCACGCAGATCCTGCCAGGTCTTGCCGCCATCGCGCGTGCGCCACACCGCACACTTGCCATCGGGCACGAACCGGCCGAGCACGTCGCCGTTGAGCGGCACCAGAAACAGGGTGTCGGGGTCTCGCGGATGGGTGGCGGCAGGGAATCCGAAGGTCGAGGGCAGGCCCGCTTCGATGCTCTCCCAGTTCAGGCCACCATCGTCGGTCCGGTACATGCCGCAATGGTTCTGCTGATAAAGACGTTCTTCAGTGCCGGCTGCCAACGCCATGGAGTGAACGCATTGGCCGAGTTCGGGATAGCGCTGCCCCTCGGGCGCATAGTCGCTGCGTGTCCCCTTGTTGCGTGGCGCCCACGTCTTGCCGCCATCGGCCGTGTGAAATACGCCGACTGCCGACATGCCCACCCATAGCTGATTTGAATCCGTTGGATGCCGCACGATGCAATGCAGGTTGAGCCCACCCCCGCCAGCCATCCACTGCGGCCGCGATGGGTGATCGCGCAAGCCGCGGATATGCGTCCAGGTCTCACCGCCGTCCTCGCTGCGAAACAGCCCGGCAGGTTCCACCCCCGCATAGAGGCAATCGGCCCCCGGCGACAGGCTCCAGGCCGTTTTGACCGGGTCTTCGCCTTCTTCGTATTTCAGACCTTCGGAAGAATGCGTCCAGGTCTCTCCCAGGTCCCCCGACTTCCACACCGCAGGCCCGAACCATTCATTGCCGCCCGCAGCAAAGATTGCATTCGTCTCCGGATCGGCAATCACATGGTTGAGCGGCCATGCTTCGCAAAACGGGCCGCGAAGGGACCATTTTTTCCGCCCCTCATCGCCCTCAAGGATGAAGGCGCCCTTCTTGGTGCCCACCAGGATCAAAATGCGCGTTGCCATCTCGGACGCCTCACTGCCTGCAATAGTTTGTTTGATATTGTCTGCGATATTAGCCTCACCTGCCGCGATTCCACCCATCAATTTTGCTAGTCACTGCGTATGCCATACCGAACTCTTAACCCCGATAACCTGATAGCCACCGTTGAAAAGCTGGAAAACCGCATATCCGAGCGTTTTCCAGGTTGCGGCCTGGCCAAAGTCTGTGCCGAGCTAACCGAAATTTCCCGCGACAGCCGCCGCAAGGTCAAAGAGGCCTCAGAACCCAATATCCCGCTGCGGGTCGCTGTCGCTGTGGTCCTGGTGCTGGGCGTTGCCTTGCTTGCCTATGTTGGAACCATCATCGAAGTGAAACGCGATGCCGAAAACCTGTTCGGCGTCCTGGAAGGCATCGATTCGGCGGTCAACATCCTGCTGGTGACAGGCGCTGGAATTTACTTCCTCTCCACACTCGAAAGCCGCTGGCATCGCGAGCGCGCGCTAAAGGACCTGCACGAGCTGCGCTCCATCGTGCACGTCATCGACATGCATCAGCTAACCAAGGACCCCAGCCGCGATTCCAAGGTCGGCACCCCGACGCCTTCCTCGCCACAGCGCCTGCTCACGCCCTTTGAACTCTCGCGCTATCTCGACTATTGCTCCGAAATGCTGTCCCTGGCCGCCAAGGTCGCAGCGCTTTATGCGCAAGGCACCCGCGACCCGCTGATCATCGCGACCGCAAGCGACCTGGGCCAGATCACGTCCGATATTTCAGCCAAGATTTGGCAGAAAATCACCCTCGTCCATCGCCAGATCGCAACCGAACCTCCCGAAAGCGCCGGGCCGTTGTTTCCGTTGCCGGCTTCGCCAAACCCGGAACCACCCAATTCTTGAGACTTCCTTGACCGGCGGCCTTCAGGTGACCAAATCGCCGCATATTCGGCGATTGACTTTGCTCTGGATTTGCGATTCAAAGACGTCCACTGACAAAAGTTGCGGGATAGTAAGTATGTTTGGAAAATCGACTTTGGCCTCCCTCCTGGGAGCAACACTTATCGCATCGGCCATCATCGCCACTCCGGCGACAGCCCAAACGCCGGCACCGATCTGGACCGGCCTTTATATTGGCGCCCACGGTGGCGGGGGCTGGGGCGAAACCGGCGGTGAGGATGCAATCGATCTGTCCGGTGGATTGGGCGGTCTGCACGGCGGCTACCAATGGCAGAGCGGAAACTTCCTGATCGGTGCCGAGGGCGACATCGCATTCGGCAATATTTCCGGCGAGGACAACGAGATCCAGCGGCAAAACTTCTTTGGCACGCGGGTCACGTCCCGTTTGTCGATTGAAGCAAGCGCCAACACGGTCGCAAGCCTCAAGGGTCGGTTGGGTTACGTCGCCGGTCCGGTCCTGCTCTATGCTGCCGGTGGTGTTGCCTTCACCTGGCTCGACATTGATGCCAATGCATCGGTCAGCGGTGGTGGCCAGACTTTCCGTCAGTCACTTGAAGGTTCAGATGTGCTGACCGGCTATACCGTAGGTGGCGGCGCTGAAATGAAGTTCACCAACTCGATCAGCGGTCGTATCGACGTATCGCACTTTGGCTTCAACGACGATTTTTCCGGCGGCGGCATTGATATCGACGATGCCGATCTCGACTTCACGGTTGTCCGCGCCGGCCTGACGTTCCATCTCAATTAACGTGCAGGAAGTATTCCTGACGGTTGATTGAAACTAAGAGCCACTAAATGGCAAATCCTTTGCGGCTGTTCTTCGGATTCCAAGGCCGCATTGGCCGGGCTGCCTATTGGATCGGGCTGATTGCGCTTGTCGCGGTCAGCCCGTTTTCGTTCTGGGCAGTGCTCTCCGACAATCCGTTCGCCGAAGTTATGAGCCTCACCCGCGACACGGGCCTGGCCGGCCTGGGCTGGTCGTTGGCACTCCTTTACCCTCTTGCTGCCCTCAACACGAAGCGCCTTCACGATCTGGGACAGTCGGGGCTGTTGGGCTTGCTGTTCTACGCACCCGCTGCCATCACGGCAGTCACGTTCTTCACAGGTTGGCACCCGGAAGTCGACAATGCGCTCATGTATGCGCAATGGGCTGCCTGGTGGTTTGGCGCCGCTGGACTGTGGTTCCTGGTGCGCCTCGGTTTCTATCGCGGCACTTCCGGCCCCAACAAGTACGACGTTTAAGGCTGACCGGCTTCTCATCCTCGCGCCTCTGCCTTTGCGAAACGATCGATCGTCATTGGGGGCTGGCGATTGCGCGGTCCTCTGCTATTGATCCCCCATGACCGATCACAAAACGACTGCCATTGATACTCCCCCGGCAACAGATCCCGTCGCACTTGCCCAGGCGCTGATCCGCTGTCCCTCCGTCACACCTGCCGAAGGCGGCGCGCTTGACCTGCTACAGCGCGTGCTGGAGCCGTTGGGCTTTGCTTGCCACCGCTTGCCTTTTTCGCAAGTCGGCACGCCCGACGTCGACAACCTCTACGCCCGCCTGGGCGCAAAAGGTCCCAACCTTTGCTTTGCCGGCCATACCGATGTCGTCCCGCCTGGGAATGAAGCAGCCTGGAGCGTGCCGCCGTTCGCCGCTGAAATTCGCGACGGCATTCTTTATGGCCGCGGCGCTGTCGACATGAAGAGCGAAATTGCCTGCTTTATCGCAGCCCTTGCGGAAGTCGTGGCAGACCGAGGCGCGCCGCTGCCTGGTTCTGTTTCGCTACTGATCACCGGCGACGAGGAAGGCCCGGCCATTAACGGCACGGTGAAAATGCTCGACTGGTTGAAGCAAAACGGCGAGACGCTCGATGCCTGCCTGGTTGGCGAGCCATCGAACCCCGTGGCGCTGGGCGACGAAATCAAGATCGGCCGCCGTGGCTCCTTGAATGGCGAACTGATCGTCCACGGCATCCAGGGGCACTCCGCCTACCCCGCCAAGGCCGACAACCCCGTGCCCAAACTGGCGCGCATCATCGACCGGCTGTCAGCAGCCCACCTGGATGACGGCACCGAACAGTTCCAGGCCTCCCACCTTGCCGTTACCGTCATATCGGTGCCCAACACGGCAACCAACGTCATCCCCGGCGAGGCCCGCGCGCTATTCAACATCCGCTATAACGACACCTGGACCAAGGACCGGCTGATGGCCTGGGTTCGCGGGATCATCGATGAAGCCCTGGTGGGCACTGACACGCAATTCGACCTGACGTTTTCCAGCACCGGAGATGTCTTCTGCACCAAGGCCGGCCCCTTGGTTGAAACGATCTCGCAGGCCGTCGAAGAAGTCACCGGCCGCACGCCGAAGCTCACAACAGGTGGCGGCACATCGGATGCTCGCTTCATCAAGGATGCCTGTCCGGTCGTCGAGTTCGGCCTCGTCAACGCCACCATTCATCAGGTCGATGAGCATGTCGCAGTTGCCGACATTGTGACCCTGACGCAGATCTACCGGCGCTTCATCGAGCGCTATTTCGCGCTAAGCTGACAGCAATTTCGCTTGCAACAAAAATACCGGGAGAAGACGCAAATGAAGATATTTCTCAAGCTCATGGCGGTCTTTTGGTTGTTCACGCTGCCAGGCGCTGGCCATGCCGCTTCGCCGCTGGTCGATGTCGAATGGGTCAAGGCCAACATCGGCAAGCCCGGCGTTGCGTTTCTCGATGTTCGCGGCAAACTCGCCGGCAAGTCCAAGGCAGACTATCTGGCAGGACACATCCCTGGCGCTGTTTACACTAACTATCTTAAGGACGGTTGGCGCTCCAAGGATGAAAGCGGCGTCGCCGGCCAGCTTTCCCCGGTGCCCAAACTTGAAAAACTCATCGGCGGCCTGGGGATCGACAATGCAACCCACGTCGTCATCATTCCCAATGGCGGCACGGCGCTCGACATGGGGACGGGCACGCGCATCTACTGGACGTTCAAGGTGCTGGGCCACGACAAGGTGTCACTGCTCGATGGCGGCATGAACGCTTATCTGGCAGCCAAGGACGAAAAAACCAAGGCCCCCGTAAACCCACTTGAAAAAGGTGACGTAAAGCCCCAGTCGGCACTGTTCACCGCCAAGCTCCGCAAGGAGATGCTGACCACCAAGGCCGATGTCAAAGCTGCCATCGCATCCGGCGTTCCGCTGGTCGACAACCGCCCCAGCGATCAGTTCCTGGGCATCAATAAGCACCGGCTCGCCAAGCGCCTTGGCACCATCCCCAACGCCGTCAACCTGCCCGAAAGCTGGCTGACCAAGAACGGAGGCGGCAGCTTCCGCTCGACCACCGAACTTGGCAATCTTTATGGAGCAGCCAAGGTCTCCAAGACAGGCAAGCAGATCAACTTCTGCAACACCGGCCATTGGGCATCGCTGGGTTGGTTCGTCTCTCACGAACTGATGGGTAACAAGGACGCCAAGGTGTACGACGGCTCCATGCTCGAATGGTCCGCCGACAACAAGCTGACAATGGATCAAAAGGTGAAACTGAATTGATCGGTTGAGGGATTTCTCTGCCCCTAACCCTCTCCCTCTCCCCATACGCTTGCGCTATGGGGAGAGGGGATTGAGTTGCGATCAATCGAACCAGCAGCGTCCATCGCCCTCTCTCCCCGTACTACTCGGGGAGAGGGTCGGGGTGAGGGGGAAGGGGTGGCCGGCTCTGGCTTCACCCCCATAGCTTTACGCTTTCACCACAACCTCTTCCAAATCCCGCATACCGGTCTCGGCATTGGGGTCGAGTTCAAAGTCGATGGTGCGGATCAGCTTATGCGCCTTTTGCAGGTTGAGGGACTTCCACGCCAGCGCCAATGCCGCCTTGGGATAGACCTGTAGACCGATTGGCTTGTTCACCCGGGGCCGGTAGCCGAATGCGTTTCTGAGCACACCGTTGGCATAGTTGACCGCATAAGCGTTGCGGATCTCACTTGTCCAATGCTGTGTCGTCACCGAGATGTTGAGGCTGTCGGCGTTGATAACCTGATGGGGCGCATTGAGCGGCCAGGTTGCCATGTCGCCTGGTTCCAGGTCGTGGACTTCGGCGTAGTTGTCGAACCAGTCGTGATAGGTGACTTCTTCTTCCTGCATGCCCAACACCACCTTTTCCAATTCCTGCCGTTTCAGGAACGGTTCGCCGTTGGGGTAAATGTAGACGCGCTTGCGCCCGGAGATCTGCCATAACGATTGGCCGGGAATATCTGCGTGATAGAAGACGCGCACCTTGGGTGACGAAATCAGAATGCCCAGTTCGTGCTTGAACGTTTTAAGGCCTGGAACATTGTCCTGGAATTCCGCCATGATGTCTTCAAGCAGCTTATCGAACCGCGGGTCGACTTGCTGCAAGCGCCGAAGGTTAAGCCACATCCGCCCACGCCTGATGGCGTCAATAACGTCACGGCCTGAGCTTCGGCCAATGCGCCCCTCGCGCCACTGCGGATTGTCGTAATCAAACCCCATTGTGTTGAGGTTGTAGTTTTCCGACGGAATGCGCTCGATGATTTCGGCAAGCGAATCGATTGTGAACAGGCCGGTGTCAGCAAGCCTGTGCTGCATTTTGATAACGTGGTTTCCAAACAGCTCGTCGTGTCCGGTTTCCCATTCGGTCAGCGTCATTGTGTCTTGCATGGGCAAAGGGTTCCTCGAAAGCAGCTATGATATTGAGGCAACCGGAGACCCGGTGTGGGCTCACTTGTCTCATTTCGGGGCAGACCGCGCGCATGCTGACGCGCAGATCACGCTCGTGTGATCCACGTTCCAAAATTCGGGCCAAGTGCCAGAGTTGAGCAAAGAGGTTTGGGAGATCGGGTTAAGTATCAGGGGCCGTCAGCTTCGAGGTGGGCTGAGAAGCCAGGCGACTACCATCACAATCACCAGCAAGAGGCCCGGGACGACGGCAATGAGATTGCCAGCGGCTGCCAACGACGCCGTCCCCGCACACGAAATCGAGGCAAAGGCTTCGCAGAATGTCGACGCCTTTGAGGCCACCTGACGGCGGCGGAAATTCGTGCGTTTGGATTGCGCGCGAAACCAAAGCTGGATGACAATGGCACTTAGTGCAGCCACCAGCGCGCCAACAAACGTCACCGCCGCACCCCACATCGATAGCGCGGCGATACCAAGCACCAGTGGCGCTACAATCGCCAGTACGACAATCAGCACCGCTTGCACCTTGGCTGCCATTACCGCCCATGGGGCGACCGGCGCGGTGGCGACAAGGTCTGGTGCATCCTCGCCCGAGATCGTCAGCCAAGCCAGCCCGCCAGCCAATTGCCCGATGGCCATCACGACGACGGGGGCAAGGATTGCCGACAGGTGCGCGTCCTCCCCGAAGTTAACCCACAACATCAATGCGGGCGGTATCAGATACAAGACCTGCATCAATGTCTGCGATATCAGCCACGGGTCGCGGCCCAGCAGCACCCATTCCTTTTGCATCAATGCACGGTGCGTGGAAGTCGCGCGGAATGTCTTGTTCCCGCGCTTTTGCTGAACGTTGCCGGTTGCAACGCTCAGCGCTGAAACAACGATCCGCTGGAATTGAATGGCCCCGGTTCGCGCCGCCAGCACAAAGAAACCCGCCGCCGCAGCCAGCACGATTATCAGTGCGCCCAGGTGGCCCGAAACAGCCGCCGCCGGCAGCCACAATAGGCTATCCATTCCAGGTACATTGTTAATCACGGTATCTGAATTGATCACGCTCCAGCGCGACATCGAACCATACGAGACGATCGCTACAACCTGAATGCCAATCAGGAACGAGGCCCCCACGACGGCGGCTGCGATCTGCGCCACCAACCGCGTCCGCTTGGCGCCAACCGTGCGAAATAACGCCAATGCGATCAGCACAGCTCCACCGGTCGCGCACAGCGATATCGCCAGCACAACACCGTATCCGGCCAGCCATTGCGGCCCGCCCATAAGAGCGGCAACGTTGATGAACGGGGCCACCATCAGCCCGGACATGCCAGCGGTCGTCAGCGCCATCATGGCAATGCGAACGGCAAACAGATCGCGCGAGGAAGCAGGTGACGACAGAATCAAGTCGAGGTCGTCACGCGAATAAAACGCCCGTGTCACAGATTCCATTGCCTGCGACAGCATCATGGTGAAGGTCAACACCAGCATGCCCGTCAGCATCACCAGAGCTGCCAAGTCGATTGTCCCGCCAGCTTTGAAGAACGGCGACAAGACCGCGTAGGCGACACCATGCAGCGCTAGTGCAAAGATGCCCATGCCGATCAGAACCGCGCGGTCTCTGAGCTTGCGCCCGCCCGACATCAGTCCGATCCAGTCACGCCATGCCAAGTTCAATTCGTGGCGCGCAAACCAGGTAAGCGAGGCAACTTGGCTCATGCCGCCGCACCTTCGATCTCCATTTCGTCCATCGCGGCGGTTGTCTCCTCACCCGCATCCTTGACGATGCTGAGAAAGATATCTTCCAGGCTTGTGCCGCCGTCGCCAGAGCTGTTGCGGAGTTCTTCCAGCGTGCCTTGTGCTACCAGACGGCCTTTGGCGATGACACCGATCCGGTCCGCCATCCGCTCGGCGACTTCCAGGATGTGGGTGGTCATGATGACCGTGACGCCCTTTTCAACAAGCCCGCGAAGGACGGACTTCACCTGCCGCGCCGAACCGGCGTCAAGACCGGTCAGCGGTTCGTCCAGAATGATTAGTTTCGGTTCGTGGATCAGGGCGCCGGCCAGCGCAACCTTCTGGCGCATGCCTTTGGAAAAGCCCTGGCAACGCTCATCGGCATGCGCGCCGAGCCCGAACTTTTCCAATAGCTCATCAGCCTTGAAGCGGGCGTGGTCGGTATCCATGCTCCATAACCCGGCAACGAATTCCAGATACTCCAGCGGTGTCAGCTTGTCGTAGATCATCGGCTCGTCGGGAACCCACGCCAGAACGCGCTTGGCTTCGATTGGGTTGGCCTGGGCATCAATGCCGGCGATTGAGACAGCGCCTGCATCTGGAACCAATAGCCCCGCAACCATCCGCAGTGTCGTCGTCTTGCCCGCACCATTTGGTCCCAGCAACGCGTAGAATTCACCAGCATTGATCGTCAATGACAAATCGTCGACAGCCGGTTCACCGAAAGCCTTGGCAAGGTTTCTGATTTCCAGAGCAGGCGGTAATTGACGCATCGGGCACCCATTGAACGCAACAAAACAAGACACACCTTCAGACTGCGTTATTCAGCAGGCGTGTTTTGAAATCGAGGTTATCAAGGAGCCGTTTAGCTTGCGTGAACGGGGCGCGATGCAAAGAGAAATCGCAGGACGCGAAGATTGCCTCGCGGGAGTTGAAGGCGTAGGCTGATGTCATGTTGAATTCGCGGCCTTCAAGAGGCCCGTGACCAAGCCTGCGCCAAATTGCGAGCTGGGCCCGGATAGTTACACCGCCCCCTTATTATGAAGGGCGGGCGAGAGCCCCAGCCAAGCGGGTCTGATTGCGCGAAAAAAGTCTCTGAAAGGTCGCCTGTTGACCGTGTGACGGTCGAAAGGAGATCCGCCATGACCATTTCAAGCACACTCCACCAATATCTCAATCGCGCCGGCGTGCCCTACGAGGTCACCCTGCATGAGCCTACCGATTGTGCGCTGCAAACCGCGAGGGTCGCAGCGGTTCCAGCCGACCAACTTGCAAAAGCAGTTTTGCTGCGACGCTCGCAGGGCTATCTGTTGGCCCTTGTGCCAGCCTCGCGTCAGGTGCAGCTCGAACAGGTCGGAAGTTGTCTGCACGATACGGTTTGCCTGGCAACTGAAAGCGAAGTTGCGAACATGTTTAGCGATTGTGCTGCCGGTTCCATACCACCTGTCGGAGATGCTTACGGCCTCCATACAATTGTCGATCAGAAGTTGGGCGGCCTTCGCGATGTCTATTTCGAAGCCGGCGACCACTGCTCCCTCGTCCATGTCAATGGGTCCGACTTCGATGAACTGACCGCTGACCTCCTCCATGTACCAATAAGCACACGCCATTGATGGTGCAGGCGACGAATACAGACATGACATTAGCGCATGACGCGAGTGTTCGAACTCGATGAGACCCATTGGAGGAAGCCATGACTGTAATATCGATGACCCGCGAAATGGGGACGCGCGGCAGCGAGGTCGCCTTGGGGCTCGCCGATCGGCTCGGCCTCGATATCGTGCACCACGAGGTGGTCGAGCACGACATTGCCGGGCAAACGGGGCTACCCGATAGTCAGGTGCACCGGCTCCTTGAAGGAGAAGCGTCGCTTTGGGAGCGCTGGAAACTCGATGAAAGGCGCATGTCGCGATATACGGCCCTCGAGATTCTCGAACTCGCCGCCAAGGGCAACGTTCTGATACGTGGTTGGGGGGGCTCGTATCTGTTGAGGTCCGTCCCGCATGTTCTAGCCGTGCGAATCTGTGCGCCGATAAGTTACCGCCAGCAGGTTCTCAAAGAACGTATCGGGATCGAGGATGCAGATACCGCACGCCTGGAGATTGAGCGCAACGATGCTGCGCACAATGGCGCAATGCAGCGGCTGTTCGGGATCGACTGGAGGGACGCTTCGCTGTTCCCGATCATTCTGAATTCTGCTCGCGTATCGGTCAAAGATTGTGTTGAGATCATTGCGGAACTTGCTCAACGCCCGGCCTTTACAGAAACGCCAGAATCTCGAAGGGCCCTGATGGATGAACTGATCCATGCCCGTGTGCGCTCGGCGTTGGAGCGCGAAGTGGGCCCATCATCGTTGCGTTACGGATTCGAGATCGAGGTATCGAATGGGCACGTGGCATTGAGCGGGGCAACCCCGGACGGCCAGTTGATCGCGGACACGGTACGGACAATCCAAGGTGTCGAAGGCGTAACCGGAGTGGAAAGCAAGGTCTCCCACATCGCCTTTGTTCCCCACGGGGCCTAGCCTGATCTATTCATGAGTGCATGTGTTTGTCGAGCGGCGAGTCGTGGCGGAGCCGCGCTTCACGGTGGCAGTCACTGCACGGTAACGAAAATTCGAGCACCCACGCTTAGCCGTATTTTGGTCGATCGCGCCAACACACAGTTGCGCACAGTTGGGCCAAAGAAAAAAGGGCGGGAGAGATCCCCCCGCCCACGCCCCATATCAATCCGTCAAGACAACCGAAGTCAGCTTTACGGCAATGTCGCGGAATGCGGTCTGAAGTTCACTGGCATTCAGCGTGTTGTAGAAATGATCGATATCGGTGCCGCAGGCCTTCAGCGTGGCTTCGGCGATTGTGCGCTCAGTTGCGGTCAGAGAATCGAGGTCAAAGGCAACAGTGTAAATCTCAATTCCGGCAGCCTTCATGGCTGTGCAGATCTCCAGGGCATAGTCGGACATCTCCTGTTGGTCTTTGCCGTCCCAGCCGCGGTAGGTATTGTAGACGCCGTCCGACATCAGGATGGCTACCTTGCGGAGTTGCGGAGCACCGTTTGCCTGCATCGTCGTCATCAACGCGTTGTTCGCTGGCGCGCTGCCACCTGTCCAGATGCCGGACCATTTTGAAGTCAGGGTGTACCACGAGAACGCCGTGCCCAATGCTCCGCCCGTCGAACCGTAGGCCTTGAGCCCATTGATCTTGTTGACCAGCATCGACTTGTCCGAAGACAGCGGAACAATTTGGTTCTCCTCAGGCGTCGAGCAATAGCCGCCGTTGTCCCAATTGTAGTTGTCGGATGGATCTTCTTCGACCAATCCCAACCCGGTTGTTGAAGCGGTGTCGGAACTGTCTTCGCTGACCGGCGACCTTCGGCCCTGGTAGGCATTCATCCAGCGCCCAAAGCCAGGTGCCTCATCGGTTGTGTCGATCGCCCACGGATTATCATAGAACCGGTCGGTGACGCACGGCTTGATGTTGAGGTTCGACTGATACTCGACGTCATACTCGAGGCACTCCGTCGAGCCGCCGGATTCGCCCGACCCGGACGTTGTTGCGCCGTATTCGTCGCAGACACGTTTCCAACCGCTCCATGTCGCATCCAGATTGGTCAGCTTCTTCATGATTGTGGCGCCGTCGCCATCGGGGGCCATGCGAATGCGTTTCGCAAACGGCACAAGGGCGACGCGCGACTTGTAGGGCGCCTGGTTATCGCGAACAACGATATTGACGAGTTCAGTCGCAGCCGTCTTCAACGCGTCGATTTTCGTACCCGTCGTGCAAGGCCCCTTGCCGTCAGCGCACATCGAGCCGGTGACGTCGAGCATGACGGAGACTTCAAGATCGCTGCCGCCACCGCCGCGAATTTCAGCCTTGGCGAAACTACTGCCGGCGTTCTGCAAAAGCGGCAGGTCATTGATACCGGCCATTTTAAGGAACGTCATTTCCAGGCTGACATTGCCCGAAGCAGTCACTTCGGACTTGTTGGCTTTGACCTGAAATTCGACGGTATCGTTGGTTGTCGGCAATCGGCCGGTGACATTCTGGGTGTAATAGAACTGCGCCGAAGCGATTGCTGCTGACTCGCTGTCGGTGAGTGCCAATGTTCGAGCGCCTGCAAGTACCGCAGCATCGACGGCGGCCTTGGTTTGGCTCTGGGCGTTCGAATGACGCGCGAAGTCAACAGCCGCCCCAATGCAAAAGCACATCATTGGAAAAACTGCGGCAAACAGCATCATCGTCGTTCCCCGCCTATCCGCGAGAAATGAGACCTTGGCTGAAGTTCGAACTTTCATGGAGCGCTCCGGGCATTCGATCGGTTTATTCTTTTTGATCAAAATGACGCGCAGAGTATTTCCCAGGCGTTACTAAGAAGCATTCGGACAAGTGAAACTAATTTTTAAGACAATTATCTATTGCCGCGGTTCTCGAATTGATACGATGTCCGGAACACGTAGTTAAAAAAAACCGGGGCCGGCCCTTCAATACGCGCTCCCATCCTTGCGCGTGAATTGCCAATGGCCGTCGGGACCAAGCTGCGCTTTCAGATCGTCGTTGGGATATGTCCCTTCATCGCCCGCAGTGCGGTCGCCGATCTCCAGATAGACGACAGCGCTGTTCGACCTGTTGACCAGATGATGCGCAATCCCCGTGGCTGGAAAGCCAGCACACATGCCTGCTGAAAGCTCCACCTCGCCTTGATCTGTCACAAGCGTTGGCGCGCCTTCGAGAATGTAGATGAATTCGTCCTGCCTGCTGTGCCGGTGAAGAAGCGCAGATTCCGACCCCGGCGCCAGGGTCGTCTGGTTCATGCCAAAATTCTTCAACCCGAAAAAATCGCCCAGCTTGCGCTTCTCACGGCCCTCTACTCTGGAGCGGAACGGCTTGGGATAAACAGATGGCTTGCTTGGAGCGGGAATATCGCCTGCGTGAATTGCGATGGGTTTCGAATTCGAATTGTCGCTCATTGCAGTCTCTTTCTTCAATCGTCCCCTCACCGCTTGTCAAACAACCGGCGGTCCCATGTCACCGGTTTTTCCAAGCCGGCTGTGATGCCAGTGGCTTGCGGGTGCGCTGGATTAATGACGATGTTTTTTTCAATGCGGGCAATAACGCTTGGAACGATGAGGATTGCCGAGCGTCGTTCTTCAATCCAGGCGCTGCCTACAGCCCGGGCTTCGCGGCCGTTCTTGCGATACCAGCCAGGACAGCTCTCGGTCGTCACGACTTCGTAACTGGTCCCTGCCGGAATTTCGATTTCAACGTAATGCTGACCGGCCGGCAGTCCGCCCGAGTAGTGGACCAGCCGTTCCAGGAGCGCCGTTGAATAATGCTCGGCAGCATAGATCACCGCCTGACCTTTGCGGTGCCATCTGCCCAAGCGCCGCAGTGACCCGGCTGCGCTAAAGATCGGATAGGACCCGCGTGGATCGCCAATCCGGTAGGCCGTCATGGCCTTCCGAAGCTTGCGGTGCGTCACTCTACTGGCCGGCATCAGACAACTGCACCCGCCTCTGCATCGGCAAGGATATCGAGCACCGCCTCCGCTCCGGCAACAGAACCCTTGGCCAGCACGATTGGCGCACGTCCGTTCAATAGAGCGTGCGGCCGGAACAAGAACTCAACCGCCTCGCGGTGATCGCGGTAATGCCGCAGGGCTTCGTGATAGACCCGGCTCAAAGCCCAAAGCGTTTCGCTGGCATCCTTGCTCAGCGGTTTTGCATCCTTCCGGCGCCTGGTCAGAGTCGGCTTGGGAACAACGTCGACGACGCGCAGCCGCACGCCGTCCGGATCGATCCAATGACAGACCTGCTCAGCGCTCCTGACGCTGACTCCTGCGGCAATGGCATCGGCAAGTTTGACACGGTCATAGGTCTGAGGTGCGGTGAACCCCATAATCCGGGCCAGTGCCACAGGCGGGCTGGAGCGTGCAAGATCTTTCAAAACGTCAGACCGGCTGAGCGCCATTACCAAACCTCATGAAGTATCAGTTGAGCCGCAATATAGTATCAACTGAAACGAGCTGCAACCGCTTGATGGAAGGCATCGGCTTCCCGCGCATGCCGCGGAACGAATGTGCGATTTTGTGGCATGTCGTCGCGATTGCACACTCATCGCGCCACAGCGTTTGCAGTGCAGCAATTTATTGTGCTAGTGCGAAATCAACTTTCTCAGGTCAGCGCAAAAGGGGCGTGCAAATCTTATACGCCTGCTTCCGGCTTCGCGCGCTTCACCCTCCACAGTCCGCGAGTACAGCTCCGCCAGATGCAATGCCGCGGTGCGCCCGCTCTGCTTTTGCGGCAGCACTGTTCGACAATTGCGCCACCACGCGCTGGCCTCCCGCCCGCCGGATACCGAAATCGCCAATACGGATAAGACCCACATGGATTTGACGAACATGGATCTCACCAAGCTCAAAGCCGAATGGTTCGGCAATGTGCGTGGCGACGTATTGGCCGGGTTGGTGGTGGCATTGGCCCTCATCCCCGAAGCGATCGCGTTCTCGATCATCGCCGGCGTCGATCCGAAAATCGGCCTCTATGCATCCTTCTCCATTGCGGTCATCACGGCAATTGTTGGCGGCAGGCCGGCGATGATATCGGCCGCAACCGCTGCCACTGCCGTGCTGATGGTGACACTCGTAAAGGAGCATGGCCTGCAATACCTGCTGGCAGCAACCGTGCTGGCCGGTCTCCTGCAAATCGGCGCCGGGCTCCTTAAGCTGGGCTACGTCATGCGGTTTGTCTCCCGCTCGGTGATGACCGGCTTCGTCAACGCGCTGGCGATCCTGATCTTCATGGCCCAGTTGCCCGAACTGATCGATGTGCCCTGGCTGACTTACGTTCTTGTCGCCCTCGGGCTTGCCATCATCTACCTCCTGCCGCTTGTCACCAAGTCGGTTCCCTCGCCGCTGATCTGCATCGTCGTCCTGACTGCATTGTGCATGATGTTCGGATTCGACGTGCGCACTGTCGGCGATATGGGCGAATTGCCCTCGACGCTGCCATTCTTCCTGCTGCCCGACGTCCCCCTCAATTGGGAAACGCTGACCATCATCTTCCCCTATTCGGCAGGCGTCGCAACTGTCGGCCTGTTGGAATCCCTGATGACGGCCCAGATCGTCGATGAACTGACCGATACAACCAGCGACAAGAACCGCGAGTGCGTCGGCCAGGGCGTGGCAAACTTCGCGACCGGGTTCATTGGCGGCATGGCCGGTTGCGCCATGATCGGCCAGTCGGTGATCAACGTGAAGTCGGGCGGTCGCGGACGGCTGTCTTCGCTACTTGCAGGCGTCTTCTTGTTGTTCTTGATCGTCGTGCTCGGCGCCTGGGTCAAGATCATCCCGATGGCGGCCCTCGTCGCCATCATGATCATGGTCTCGGTCGGCACATTCAGTTGGCAATCCATTCGCGATTTGAAGGATCACCCGCGCTCTTCCTCGATCGTCATGCTGGCAACCGTTGCCGGCGTGGTCATCACTCACAATCTGGCAATCGGCGTGCTGGCCGGCGTTCTGTTGTCAGCATTGTTCTTCGCCTGGAAGGTGGCCCAGATCTTCCGCGTCACCTCCACCCTCTCGAAAGATGGCACCCACCGCACCTACGCGGTCGAAGGTCAGTTGTTCTTTGCCTCCGGCGACGACTTCATGGCCGCCTTCGATTTCCGAGAGGCCTTGGAAAAAGTCACGATTGATGTCAGCAAGGCGCACATCTGGGATATATCCAGTGTCGCCGCACTCGACATGGCGGTTTTGAAACTGCGCCGTGATGGCGCGACGGTCGAGATCGTCGGACTGAACGAGGCCAGCGAAACCATCGTCGACAAGCTTGCAATCCACGATAAGCCAGGGGCATTCGAACGCCTCATGGGCCACTGACGAAGTGCCGGTTCACATGGCCCCACAGGCTCTCGACACCCAAAGGAAACGTGTCATGTCCAGGATCATCGCGTTTATCGACGCTTCCATCTATGCCGACAGCGTATGCGATCACGCAGCTTGGCTGGCCAAACGCATGTCTGTTGGCATCGACCTGATCCACGTATTAGGCCGCCGCGATATGACGAATACGCAAGGTAACCTCAGCGGCGCTCTTGATCTCGACGCCCGCGACCACCTGTTGGCGGAACTCTCCAGCATCGATGAACAGAACGCAAAGCTCGCCCAGAAGAAGGGCCGCGTCATCCTCGACCACGCAAAAAAACGACTGGAGGACGCCGGGGTTGCCGATGTGCAGTTGAAATTACGTATCGGCGATCTGATCGACACGATGCACGAGTTTGAGGGTCAATCGAGCCTTATCGTCATCGGCAAGCGCGGCGAGGCAGCCGACTTTGCCAAGCTTCACCTGGGATCAAACGTGGAGCGCGTCGCCCGCGCCAGCGAAAAGCCAGTGCTGGTGACATCACGCGCCTTCCAGCCGATCAAGCGCGTCCTGGTCGCCTTTGATGGCGGTGCCAGCGTGACCAAGGCGGTGACTTACCTCTCAAAGACCCACAAGGCATTTTCGGGCCTGGACCTGCATCTCCTCATGGTCGGCGATCGCACCACCGACGCCACCGACCGGATCGAGCATGCCGCTGGAATCCTGAATGCAGCCGGCTATGATGTGAAGTCGGAAATCGTGCCCGGCGAACCTGACAAGGTGATCGCCAAGGCCGTGGAAAACGACGACTTCGACCTGATGTTGATGGGGGCTTACGGCCACTCGCGCATCCGCAACCTGATCATCGGCTCCACCACCACCGAAATGATCCGCTCCTGCAAGATCCCGATTGTGCTGTTTAGGTGATCACTCGACCGCCGGCATCAATCGGCAGTTACCTTGAACCCTGAGCCGTTCCTTAATCGCCTCCTCTCCCCTGGAGGGAGAGGACGGACCGCCATGACTTGTGAGCGCCCTGAAAAACGATACGTTTGTACATCCGCAACATGTGCATGTCGGCGCTCACAAGTCATCGTGGCGGACCGAGGTGAGGGGGATGGGCGATCGCGGCAACCCAGAAGCAAGACCGGGAGCCCATGCCGGACACCAGGATCACAACGTCACCGGGGGGCTTACGGCCACTCGCGCATCCGCAACCTGATCATCGGCTCCACCACCACCGAAATGATCCGCTCCTGCAAGGTCCCGATTGTGCTGTTTAGGTGATCATGCGGAGGCTGGTTGGGTCTGGAGGCTTGACGAGGCTGAACAGATAGTTCAATCCGCGACTTTACAAGGACGTCACACCGGACAATCTACCGCCGACTCCACTCTTCTGCGTCCCCGGAAAATGCGAAAAGCATTTATCCGGGGTCTTGATCGGATTTGGCAAGTGACGCCTATCCCTGCAAAACAGCAAGATCCCGGATAGCTCATTTGCTTCGCTGCATGAGCTTCCGGGAACGCAGAGTGCTGGTAGGGAAACGAGAATAACCAGCCCCCCTACCCA
>JAHZKP010000018.1 GCA_022600345.1 Alphaproteobacteria bacterium
GCATTCTTGTGAACGTTCATTCGGTCCTCCGGAGAATCACTGACGTTGCGCAACATCAGCGTTCCCGGTCCTGACCGAATGGACAATCTCCAATGGAGAAAGCGAACAACCTTCTGGAAATACACATCTAGATCTTTTTTTGGGAGGGTTGCATTAATGTTTGGCCACCACATCTTGACGGCCAACTCCTGCGGCGGCCCATTATCGACTATCCACGATCAAGCTCTAGTGTTGTAGATTCGAGTCACCGACTCATTTTCCCTAAGTTGTCAAGCCCTTTGTCTTGACTTCTACAACACTCTAACTATCTTTAAGTTATCCGTTGAAGAACAGCGGAACGAGATAAACAAGTGAGCCAGTCGATTCTATAGGTCTTCGCACAAGCGAGACTTGGAGTCGGCTGGCTCCACTCGTGATTGATAGGACTCATTCATTGCTTAAAGCACGCTATGCCATTCTTCTTGATGGCGGCTTTGTTACTAAGAAATTATTTGAAAAAAATAAGAGAGTAGCCACTGCTGAGGATATTACAGATCTTTGCGGCGATTTGCAGAAAAGCGACCAGCTAAAAGACTATGAATTATTGAGAGTTTATTATTACGATGCTTGGCCTTCTGATGAATCTACTTCCATGCCAGTATCAAAGCAGAGACATAATCTTTCTGGTACGCCGAGATACAAGCAGTCTCAGAGTCTCTATGACCAGTTGGTTATGAAGCCCGGTTTTGCCTTGCGAATGGGCGAAACCAAGCTATCACCCGACGGTTGGAAACTGCGGCCCAGGGCATTGAAGGATCTCAAGAGGCAGCCACGAGCATTAACCGATGCCGACTTCGGCTTAGATATTTCCCAAAAGGGTGTAGATCTTCGAATCGGATTGGATATGGCTCGATTGGCCCTTCGCGAACTGGCATGTGCGATTGTGGTTGTGACTGGCGACAGCGATTTTGTTCCAGCATTTAAGTTTGTTCGAAGAGAAGGAGTGAAAGTTCTTCTCGCTACCCTTGGCCACAAGGGTGTTCGGCAGGAATTGAAAGCACATTCAGATTTCGTCTTATCGTAGTGGCCACCTCCGCATTCGAACCTATTTGCCCTAGGGTGCTAGCAGAACTGAAACTATAGTTTCGCTGATGCCCATGACAGCCACCCCCCAACCATCACTCAAGCGACGCATCCGCACGGTCGCCGCTGCTTCCATCGCGGTGGCGTTGGTGGTGATGGCGATCAAGTACATCGCCTATCTGGCAACCGGGTCGGTGGCGCTTTATTCCGACGCGCTTGAAAGCATCGTCAACGTCGCAGCCGGCATCGCCGCATGGGCCGCCATCCGCGTTGCCAACAAACCAGCAGACCGCGAGCACCCCTACGGCCACCACAAGGCGGAACTCTTATCGGCCGTCTTCGAAGGCGCGTTGATCATAGTCGCGGCACTTTTCATCGTGCTCGAAGCCAGCCACGCGATCCTGCACCCCCGCACCATCGAGCAGCCCGTTATCGGCCTCATGATCAACGGCATCGCCACCGCCATAAACGCCGGCTGGTCGATGTTCCTGATCCGAAAGGGCACGGACTGGCGCTCACCTGCGCTGACAGCCGATGGCTGGCACCTGATGACGGATGTCTGGACTTCCGTGGGCGTCTTCGTTGGTATCGTATTGGTGGTGCTGACCGGCTGGACCATTCTCGATCCGATCCTCGCGTTGCTGGTCGCCGCCAACATCCTCTTCATGGGGTATCGCATAGTCTCGCAGTCCGTCAGCGCCCTGATGGACGAAGCCCCCCCTGAAGACGTACAGCAGCGCATTCACCAGGCCATCGTTCGCAGCGGCGACGGCGCCATTGAAGCCCACGACATCCGCACCCGCCATGCCGGCCGCGCCACCTTCATCGAATTCCACCTCGTCGTCCCCGGTGACATGACGGTCGCCGCCGCCCACGATATCTGCGACCGGTTGGAAGCCGAGTTGGAAGCCGAGATCGAAGGCTCCGACGTGATCATCCATATCGAGCCGGAAGAAAAGGCCAAGAACCAGGCCAAAGGCGTGATTGGTTTCGAGTAACCCTGATCGCAGGCATCCGCTCGCGAAAAAGCGAGGTGAAAACTTTAGTCGCATTTGCTTCCCCCTTTTGGAAAATTTTTTCTCAATATTCTGCCCCCTCCAAAAGACGGGGTTCAATCAGCGCGGAATCAGAGAGAAAATCACAGCGCGGGTCCAGTTCCTGAAAGCAAGGGTTCGAATGCGGAGAACGTTCCTGGATGGCAAAAGCAATCCACGCAATGATTCGGGTTTTGGATGAAGACCGGGCAGTCGGCTTCTACCAAAAGGCGTTCGCCCTCAAGGTCGCGAACCGATATGAATTCGACGACTTCACGCTGATTTATATGGCCAATGAAGCCAATGATTATTGGTTGGAATTAACCGTAAAGCCGGGCCAAACCGATCCTAACGAGTTGGGCAAGGGCTACACCCACATCGCTTTTACATTCGAAAACCTGGACGACCAGTACTGCCGCCTCCGCGACCTCCGATTCGATCCCGGTGAAATCAAGAAGATTCAGCGCGATGGCGAGTTGTTCGCGCGCTACTTCTTCATCAATGACCCGGATGGCAACAAGATCCAGGTTTTGGAAAGAAGCGGCCCGTTGGATCGAAATGACAGCCGCCAACGGTCGATTGCTGACCGTGACGGCGCGACGTGACCCGCCCGGTAACCAACCGGTAACCTGCAGCTAACCCCGATTTTATCACCACCGGACTATCCTTGGCTTCAATGCAATTGGAGCCGCTATGTTCTCGAAGCCCTCTCTGCCTCGGCTGTTGCCCCCGTCACTTCTCCGGCTGCTACCCCGGCAACTTCCAATGTCGTTGGCGTGGTTTAAGCTGACAGCGGTCATCTTTCTGCTTCAATGGATTCCATTCACCGGCGTCTTCCTGATGCTGTTTTTGGCGCCATTCTGGTCGGTCATAACCGTCAATGCAGGATTCGCATGCCTTGCTATTGAGGCCCTGGCCCGCCCCGGCCTGCGGCTCTGGCTGATCGCCCCAGTTGCCTACTTTGGTGGCTACGCCGTTCTTGCGCATCTCAGCCAACATGAATTTACCCAGCTCGACACTCAGTTTCGCGCTTCGAATGCTTCCAGGTCCGTGTCGTTTAATGCCGCCGTCCACGATTTGGTCATTACAACAAAATCAGACGGATTGTCGGGTGCTGCGCGCTCGCTGGTGCACGGTTACGATGTCGACAGGGTCTACACCCAGAAGCGGGGCTTGAAGACCGCCGGGCATACGGTCTCGCTGATCGCGGCCCGATCTGTTTGCGACGCCATTCGACAAGACTCCAATGCCCGTGCCGCCCGCATCTACGCAGCCCGCCCGAAGATCAACGGCAAGCGCACGCGTGAGATCTGTATGGTCACCGGCCCCGCCGACCCGACGCGCCCAATTGTCAGCATTTCCAGCAGGCGCACCAATCAGAACAGTTGGCTGCTTCCTGCCACCCTGAATACCATTACGGTGCGTTCGCCGGATGGCCGCAGTGTTGAGCTGAACAGCGGACATGCTGCAACATTGCCTTGGTTCCCAATGCCCGTCATGGGGTGCGCCTTAAATTCCGGTGCCCCGTCCTGGGACTGTCACGCCGCATTCTTCCGGCCGACCAAGCGGGGGCTGGGGGCTCCGGGCACATTCGGCCGCGCCAATATCCCCATCATCGCCAAAGCGCTCGGGCTGGAAAAAATCAGCACCGCCGGGTTGATCGCCAAGGCGACCAGTAATTTCCCCACGGCCCTCAAAGCCAACATGGGAAAGCGCATCGACCTTTCGTTGGCCAACCTCAAGCGCATCATCGCCGACCCATCAGAAAAACTGACCATTCATGACATCACAGGGCTGCGGGACCGCACCGATCTGTGGCGTGCGCTTGTCCCGCAAATGACCAAAACCCTCATTCGCGCCTTTGACGGCGGCCACTCGACGCGCGAACGCGCAGGCATGCTCCAGGATCTCCTGAATCGGCTTGCCCCGACTGAATATCGCCCCGTAGCGACAGAAATCCTCGCAGCACTCGCCTCGCGACCTGACCTGGAGCGCCGCTTTGTCCGACGCAAGACGCTCGCCCGGTTGGCAGAGTTGGGACCAGCCGCATTGCCGGTTTTGGAGCATCGGCTCACTTTTGGCCGTCGCGGTGTCAACGCGGGGGCATTGAACGGACTTTGTATTGTTGGGGCCCCTGCAGCACATTTGGCCGACAAAATCGCCCAGCCCTTCCTCGATACCAACAAGCGGCGCAATACCGACCAGCGGTTTGCAGCCTTTGTCACACTCTTGAGGCTGGGTCGCCCAAACCTCGCCGACCGGACGATAGAAGGATCACGCCTGGCGAGCGATGCGGTGGTGATCCAGCTTCGCGAAAAAATCACCCCACGTAGCGGCCCGGATGCCTGCGTCGACCGCAACACCTGGAGCAACAGGCTGCGCATCGAGCACCGCAATTAGCCGGTCTTCTGATCTCTCGGTCTGCCAGGAAACAACATGCCCTCCAATTTCCCAAAGTCACTTTGGTGGTTCGTAGCGACCGCAATAATTGTACTTGTCCAGTACATCCCAGTGATTGGTATTATTGTGATCTTCCCGCTTATGGGGGCACTCTGGTCAGTTGCCACGCTGAATATCGGCTTTCTTGGGATCGCTATTGAGGTGATTTTCCGAAGGCTGAATCCCGCCTGGTTGTTGCTGCCCTTTTGTTGGGTCGCTGGGTATGGCGCTTTTTATTGGGCCGCTGATGCGGCGGTTCGCCAAAAGGATTCCGAATACCGAGCCGCAAACGCAGGAAAAAGCCTGCCGTTGCGTAAGCACGATGTCGTACTCATTGAAGGCAAGAACGTTTCCTACACTGCAAAAGCGCTCGTCAATCAACATGGCATCAAGGACGTTACCTACTTCACGCCGCCAGTGTCGCGTCACAAACATTATGTGCGTCTCAAATTAAAGACGACGGCTGAGTGTGAGGAGCTGAAAAAAAGCCCGAGTGCGGACCGTTTCAGGCGCATAATTCCGGTCGTCTACCGCGACAAACGACGAGTAGAAGGGATGTGTATCGTAGAGCGGCGCGGAAAAATGGCTCCAGACTGGGACGTCAAAATTGAACACTCCGACCAAAGGTTCAAGTTTTCACGACTGCTCGGAGCAACCGGAGAATACGATATTCAAATCCAGCGTCGCGATGGCCCAAAACTCAAACTTAGAACCGGGTATGCGAAACAACCGCTTTTGTTTCCCGCAGTATCGATTGGTTGCGCTTTAAACTGGATGCCTGTCGGTGGTGTTTTCTGTGGCGCGCGCCTGCTGAGGGGGGCAGACCGGCCTCTAGGCGTCGATGGGCGATGGTCCTCAACCAGGAGAACTGCAATTTTGCAGGCTACGGGCTTGTTGCCCCGCTAAGTAGCGCCCCAAGTCGCTACTTTTCACGCCCATGTGCTCCGACCGCGCGGACCGCCACTTTAGACGGTCTTATACCCTGCGGCGAAGTGTACAGCCCAACCCGCCATACTAGACCCAGCCGCATCTTGGCACTTTGCGCCAACATGCGCTTGCGCAATGTTGGGCCAGAAAGGCGACCGCCAACATGCGCTTGCCCAATGTTGAGCAAAGAAAGTGTTGGCCCCGAAATGCCTGTGCCTTGAGGTCGCCGGACGCCGAACACGCGAATCGCCACTTTAGACGGTCTTAAACCCTGCGGCGAAGTGTACTAAGTACTCAGGGAAGTTTGCGCCTGCGAAAAACGCCAATCTTCCGCGCAGAGCCCGCCAGACACATTATTTTGGACTGGAACCCACTATTATGTCCCGCCAAGCGCTCAATCAGTCGTTTCTCCAGACTTCATTCCTCGACGGTGGCAACGCCGCCTACATCGAGGAAATGCAGGAGCAATACGCCCGCAATCCCGGCTCTGTGCCCGATCAGTGGCGCCACTTCTTCGAAAGCCTGCAGGAAGGCGCGGGAAGCCCCGAGACCGAGCCGACCAACCCCTCGTGGGCGGTGCCGCTATCTCAACTCCAGACCAATGGCGACCTGGTCTCCGCCCTGACCGGAGACTACGAGCAGCTTCACAGCGAACTCCACGGCAAATTGAACGAGCGCGCCCACCAACACGGTGTGGAAATGTCGCCAGCAGCTTCGCTGCGCGCAATCCAGGATTCGATCCGCGCCCTGATGCTCATCCGCGCCTACCGCGCCATGGGCCATTTGGCTGCGAATCTGGACCCTCTCGGCCTCGTCGAACCCACTGTCCACCGCGAACTCGAACCTGAAAGCTACGGTTTCACCGAGGCCGATCTCGACCGCCCGATTTTCATCGACCGTGTGCTCGGCCTGGAAACCGCCACCATGCGCCAGATATTAGGGATTCTGCAGCGCACCTACTGCCAGCACATCGGCGTTGAATTCGCCCACATCACCAACCCGGCGCAGAAAGCCTGGATCCAGGAACGCATCGAGGGTGAGGAAAAAGAGGTTCGATTCACGCCCGAAGGCAAGAAGGCGATTCTCAATAAGCTGATCGAAGCGGAGACCTTCGAAAAGTTTGGCGATGTGAAATACACCGGCACCAAGCGCTTTGGTCTGGACGGCGGTGAATCCATGGTCCCCGCCCTGGAGCAGATCATCAAGCGCGGCGGCCAGCTCGGTGTTAAGGAGATCATCATCGGCATGGCCCACCGCGGCCGGCTGAATGTGTTGGCAAACGTGATGGCCAAGCCCCACCGCGCCATCTTCAACGAATTCAAAGGCGGCTCCTTCAAGCCAGACGACGTTGAGGGCTCCGGCGACGTTAAGTACCACCTGGGCGCATCATCCGACCGGACGTTTGATGGCAACAACGTCCACCTGTCTCTGACCGCCAACCCATCCCACCTTGAGATCGTCGATCCAGTCGTTCTGGGCAAGACGCGCGCTAAGCAGGACCAGCACAATTGCGATCCCGAAGAGCGCACCTGCGTCCTTCCGCTCTTGATACACGGCGATGCAGCTTTCGCCGGCCAGGGTGTTGTTCCCGAATGCTTCGGCCTCTCCGGACTGAAGGGGCACCGCACCGGCGGCTCGCTGCACTTCGTCATCAACAACCAGATCGGTTTCACGACCAACCCTCGGTTTTCGCGATCCTCGCCCTATTGCACCGACGTTGCCAAGATGGTGGAAGCTCCGATCTTCCATGTTAACGGCGACGATCCTGAGGCCGTCGTCCACGTTGCCAAGATCGCCACCGAATTCCGGCAGAAATTCCAAAAGCCCGTCGTCATCGACATGGTCTGCTATCGCCGCTACGGCCACAACGAGGCCGACGAGCCGATGTTCACCCAGCCGCTTATGTACGGCGTCATCAAGAAGCACACACCCGTTGCCACGCGGTATGGCGAGCGCCTGGTTGAGGAAAACGTCCTGTCGGCTGACGAAGTCGACACGATGCGCAGCGGCTTCCGCGCCCACCTCGACAGCGAGTTCACCGCCGCCGACGATTACAAGCCCAACAAGGCCGACTGGCTGGACGGCCGCTGGTCGTCGATCGGTTTTGCCGAAGATGAGGCCCGCCGCGGCAATACCGGCGTCGAACTGGATGTCCTGCGTGACATCGGCAAACGCATCACCAAGATACCTGGTGATTTCAAGGCCCATAAGACGGTAAAACGCCTGCTCGACCGCCGCCGCGAGATGGTCGAAAGTGGCGAAGGGATCGATTGGGCGCTGGCTGAGCACCTTGCGTTTGGAAGCCTCATGACAGAAGGCTTCCCCGTCCGCCTGTCCGGCCAGGACAGCGAACGCGGCACCTTTTCCCAGCGCCACTCCGTGTTGACCGATCAGGAAACCGAGCGCCGCTATACGCCGCTACGCCACATCTCCCCCGACCAGGCGAATTACGAAGTCATCAACTCGATGCTGTCGGAAGAAGCCGTGCTCGGATTTGAATATGGCTATTCGCTGGCAGAGCCCAACGCGCTGACCCTGTGGGAGGGCCAGTTCGGCGACTTCGCCAACGGAGCGCAGGTCGTCTTCGACCAGTTCTTATCCTCTGGCGAACGCAAGTGGCTGCGCATGTCGGGTCTGGTTTGTCTCCTGCCGCACGGCTATGAAGGCCAGGGCCCGGAGCATTCCTCAGCCCGCCTTGAGCGCTTTCTCCAGCTTTGCGCCGAAGACAACTGGCAGGTTGCCAACTGCACGACGCCGGCCAACTACTTCCACATCCTGCGCCGGCAGTTGCACCGCAAGTTCCGCAAGCCGCTGATCCTGATGACGCCGAAGTCGCTTTTGCGTCACAAGCGGGTTATTTCCAGCATCGATGAACTGGGCACCGGCAAGACGTTCCACCGCGTGCTGTGGGATGATGCCGATCACCAACAGCCCGTCGACAAGACCGAATTCAAGTTGAAGCCCGACAAGGACATCCGCCGTATCGTGATGTGCACCGGCAAGGTCTATTATGACCTCCTCGAAGAGCGCGAAAGCTCCAAGCTCGACGATGTCTACCTCATGCGCGTCGAGCAGCTTTATCCCTTCCCCGCCCGCACCCTGATCCATGAGTTGAGCCGGTTCGAGAAAGCCACCGATTTTGTCTGGTGCCAGGAAGAGCCAAAGAACATGGGGGCATGGTCCTTTATCGAGCCGAATATCGAATGGGTGCTCGATCACATCGGAGCCAAGAAGAAGCGCGCCGACTATGCCGGTAGACCCGCTTCCGCATCGACGGCCACCGGGCTTTTGGGCAAGCACGTCTCCGAACAAAAGACTCTTGTTCGCGAAGCGCTAACGGCCTGACTGTGACCACAAGACCAACGGTCCAGGTATCCAACCTGAATCAATAGAAATGACAACCGGCGCGTCGCCAACCGGCACTCCGGCAAAAAACGAGACAACCAAGAGGTCCGACGAAAATGGCGATTGAAATCCGAGTTCCGACCCTGGGCGAATCCGTGACCGAGGCAACCGTCGGGCAATGGTATAAGAAGCCCGGCGATGCCATCAAGGCCGATGAGCCCCTCGTCGAGTTGGAAACCGACAAGGTAACCGTAGAGGTGCCGGCGCCGTCAGCCGGCGTGCTTGGCGAGATTGTGGTCAACGAGGGCGATACCGTCGAAGTCGGTGCCATCCTTGGCTCGCTCAATGACGGCGAAGGAGCCGCCGCTGCACCAGCCGCCGCGCCCGCAAAAAAAGCAGACCCAGCGCCCGCCAAGGAAGCAGCACCTGCCAGCAACGGATCGGGCAGCGAAATGCCGCCCTCGCCGGCTGCCCGCAAGGCGCTCGATGAAGCAGGATTGCAGGCTTCCGATGTTGAAGGAACCGGTCGCCGCGGTCAGGTCCTCAAGCATGATGTGGCAACCGCGAAAAGTACAGGAGCCACCACTCCCTCAACAACAACCGCGGCATACGTTCCAGCCAACGTCCCAACGCCTGTTCAAAGCCTCCGCGTTCCCTCCACTGAAGCTGACGCCAGCCGCGAAGAACGCGTGAAGATGTCCCGCCTTCGCCAGACGATTGCGCGCCGCTTGAAGGATGCGCAGAACACCGCCGCCATGCTGACGACGTTCAACGATGTCGACATGACCGCGGTAATGGAGATGCGTAACCAGTACAAGGATCTGTTCGAAAAGCGCCACGGCGTTCGCCTCGGCTTCATGGGCTTCTTCATCAAGGCCTGCCTGCAAGCCCTCAAGGAAATCCCGGCCGTCAACGCCGAGATCGACGGCAATGAACTGATCTACAAGAACTACTATCACATCGGTGTCGCCGTCGGTTCCGATAAGGGCCTCGTCGTGCCCGTGGTCCGCGATGCAGAACAGCTATCGATTTCCCAGATCGAAGGCACGATTGCCGAGTACGGCAAGCGCGCCCGCAACGGCCAGCTCACCATCGAAGACATGCAGGGCGGCACGTTCACCATTTCCAATGGCGGCGTCTACGGTTCGCTGCTGTCCACGCCGATTTTGAATGCCCCGCAGTCCGGCATTCTTGGCATGCACCGGATCGAAAAGCGCCCCATCGTCATGAAGGACGGCTCTATTCAGGCCCGCCCGATGATGTATCTGGCGCTTTCTTACGACCACCGCATCGTCGACGGCAAGGAAGCAGTCACCTTCCTCGTCCGTGTCAAGGAGTGCCTGGAAGATCCCCAGCGCTTCGTTCTCGACCTGTAATTTTAACGCCACCAAGAGGCCCGGGGAATCCGGGCCTTCTTACTGTTGAATGCGGGGGGCAGGGATGCGCACGATCTGGCGAATGCTGTTCGGCGGCCGCTCCCCAGGATTAACGGCCAAAGCGCAATACACCCAAGCGAGCGCCGGCAACGATTTGGAAGGAACCAAGACCATGGCAGGCCCCTACGATCTCGTCGTCATCGGCACCGGCCCCGGCGGATATGTCGGCGCCATCCGTGCCAGCCAGCTCGGCCTCAAGGTGGCCGTCGTCGAAAAGCGTGCCACCCACGGCGGTACCTGCCTGAACGTTGGCTGCATCCCCTCAAAGGCCCTTTTGCATGCCTCCGAACTGTTCGAGGAAGCCGGCCACGGATTTGCGGGCATGGGCATCGATGTCGCCCCCAAGCTCGATCTGGAAAAGATGCTCGCCTACAAGGCCGAAGGCATCAAGGGCAACGTCGACGGCATCGCCTTCCTGATGAAGAAAAACAAGATCGATACTTACCACGGCACCGGCAAGATCGTTGCCGCCGGCAAGGTCCAGGTCACGCCGGAAAATGGCGGTGAGGCAAGCGAGCTGGAAACCAAGTCGATCCTGATTGCCACCGGCTCCGACGTTGCCCAACTCCCCGGCATCGAGATCGACGAAAAACAGGTCGTTTCCTCGACCGGTGCACTCGACCTTCCCGACGTGCCCAAAAAGATGCTGGTGGTGGGCGCAGGCGTCATCGGCCTTGAACTTGGTTCGGTTTGGCGGCGGTTGGGCTCCGAGGTCCACGTTGTCGAATTCCTCGACCGCATTATTCCGGGTATGGATCTCGACGTTGCCAAGAACTTCCAGAAAATCCTGTCAAAGCAGGGCATGACCTTCCAGCTTGGCTCAAAGGTCACCGGCTTGAGGAAAGACGAATCGGGTTGCTCGGTCACCATCGAGCCTGCAGCCGGCGGCGAATCTGAGGAAGTGTTCGCCGACGTTGTTCTCGTTGCCATTGGCCGCACGCCTTATACCGACGGGCTCGGCCTGGAGGACGTCGGTGTTGCCATTGACAACCGCCGCCGCGTCGTCGTCGACGATCACTTCCAAACCAACGTGCCCGGCATCTATGCCATCGGCGATGTTATCGCCGGACCGATGCTGGCCCATAAAGCCGAAGACGAAGGCGTTGCGGTTGCCGAAATCCTCGCCGGTCAGTCCGGCCACGTGAACTATGACGTTATCCCGGGCGTCATCTACACCGCCCCCGAAGTCGCCTCCGTCGGCAAGACCGAGGAAGAGCTGAAGGAAGCCGGTATCAAATACAAGGCGGGCAAGTTCCCCTTCATGGCCAACGGCCGCGCCAAGGTGAACCGCGCCACCGACGGCTTCGTCAAGGTGCTGGCCGATGCCGAAACAGACCGCGTTCTGGGCGTTCATATGATCGGCCCGCACGTCGGCGAACTGATCGCCGAGGCTGCCGTCATCATGGAGTTCGGCGGTTCGGCAGAAGACCTGGCGCGTACCTGCCACGCCCACCCCACGCTCACCGAAGCCGTCAAGGAAGCAGCGCTTGCCGTCGACAAACGCCCCATCCATATGTGATCGAGACGCCGCGCCAACTCCTCTCCCATCGCGCTGAAAGCGCGTCTTCGACACGACGGGGAGAGGACGGACCGCCATGACTTGTGAGCGCCCTGGCATCCGATACCGACCATGCGAATGTCAACGGCAGCGTCTTAGCGTTTGCAAGTCATCTTGGCGGACCTAGGTGAGGGGGATGGGGAATCGCGGCATTCGGCAGGTCAACTTGAAGCCAAGGAGCTAAGTAATCCTGGCGCGGATAGGAGGGGGTGTTTGCGTCAATCGAAGCGCAAGCAACGGACACCCCCGCCTGGGAATGCCACGATCACTTGGTCCCGGGCGTTTCGGGTGCGGCAATGTCGGAGCGTGAAAACCGGGTCCAAGTGAAGGCATTCCGTCCGCCCCCGTCCAAGGGGGCGGAGCCGCTGGGCGCTCGGTGCGGTGGGCCAAAGCTTGAACAGTCCGGAGTGCTCACGGTCTGGATCCCTGGATTGTACCATCTCGCAGTCCCTGATCTCACAAGGGGAGGGCTCCGTCGGCTCCTCTCCCATCGCGCTGAAAGCGCGTCTTCGACACGACGGGGAGAGGACGGGCTGCCATGACTTGCAAGCGCCCTGGCGACCGATACCGACCATGCGAATGTCAACGGC